>JBOFCM010000054.1:0-3101 GCA_051646055.1 Fusobacteriaceae bacterium | reverse complement strand
AGACATGATATATTCTGAGATAGAGTATCTTCTTAAAAAATATGTGGAAACCGAGGAGAGATAAATATGAAAAAAAATATAGTCTTACGAAGTGGAAGCCTTAGAATGGGAGGACTGGAAAGAGTTCTCATAGAAACTTTACAGAATATAGATCTGGATAAATTTCATGTGACCCTTTTTATCGAGGATGACTCTGGGAAGGACAATATATTCCTAAAAGATGTTCCAGAGGGAATCAAGCTATATTTCCTGAAGCCTGAACCTCTTATGAGAGAAACAGAGAGCCACAGATTAAAAAAAAGTAATTTTTTCCATAAATTGATGTACAACTACATGATGGAAAAAGAGAGAAGAGTTGTAATAAAAAACACCGTAAAATATCTGAAAGAGCTAGGAAATGTAGATGTCCTTGTAGATTATGACTGGGGAGCTACCAAATATATAGAGAAGCTTCCTGTAAAAAAAAGGGTGGTATGGATACATAACTCTATCCCTAAACTTTTGGGAGAGAGAAAAAAGAAGATAGAAAGATTCGGTAAGAGACTGGCGAAATATGACAGGGTAGTAGCCATCTGTGATGAGATGAAAGATGAGATAGAGAGAATATATCCTTACCTGAAAGGTAAAGTTGAAAGAATATACAATCCATTTAATTTTGGAAGAATAGAAAAGCTGGGACAGGATGATTCAGGACTGACAGGAGAAGAGAAGGAACTCTTGAAAGAAAAATACTGTGTGGCGGTTTCCAGACTGGATACTGTGCAGAAGGACTACGGAACTCTTCTAAAAGCTTTTAAGCTCCTAGAGGGAAAAGCAGGGAATCTCAAGCTTTTCATAGTGGGAGAGGGACCTGACAGAAGGGAAATTGAAGAGATGATAGCAAAGTATAACCTAGAGGACAGGGTAAGGCTTCTAGGTCTTCAGAAGAATCCATATATCTGGATGAAAAACTCTCAGTTTTTTGTGCACAGTTCAAAGTATGAGGGGCTGCCAACTGTACTTATAGAAGCTATGATACTGGATAAGCTGGTAATCTCTTCAGAGTGCCCAACAGGACCTAGGGAGATTTTGGAAGAGGGAAAAAGTGGAATACTTTATCCTGTGGGAGATGCTGAAAAGTTAGCAGAGATAATCGAAGAAGCAGAGAGCAGTTCAGAACTGAAAAATAGAGGAAATATTAGCAGAAAATGGGATTTTCATAGCAAAAGGGTAATAGGGGAATATGAAAAATTATTAGATAAAATGGGGGAAGAGTTGTGAAGTATAAGGTTAAGGGGTTTTTCAGGGATTTGAAAAAGAAGAAATCTAAAATATTTAAGACCTCCCATCTGAAAACTCTGTTGGCTCAGGAGATAACAGAGACGTATATGGCTGTATACAAAAAATTAAAAAAATATAATCCTGAAAACAGAGTTCTCATAATAAGTCCTGATGCTCTAGGTGATACAGTGGTAAAATCTAAAACTGTTGGGATAATAGCAGAGCATTACGGAAAAGAAAAAATATATGTAGCCACATCGGAAAAATGGCAGGATATATGGAAATCTCTGGGTTACAGAGTAATACCTATAACTGTTGGTAGTGGACTTCTGTCAAAAATATCAGGGAAAATAAGATATTACAACGAGGTAAACAGACTTGATTTCAAAAAAATAATAATGATTAAGCATGCCCATACAGATGGAAAAAA
Organism: Fusobacteriaceae bacterium; assembly: GCA_051646055.1. Lineage (GTDB taxonomy): Bacteria > Fusobacteriota > Fusobacteriia > Fusobacteriales > Fusobacteriaceae > JAGNZR01. Next base: position 1,411 of record JBOFCM010000054.1, on the reverse strand, counting down.
GGATAAAAACTATCTCTGCCAGAATCAGATAGAGATAGAAAAAACTGTGGAAGATAGTGGGAAATATATTCTTGCAGATCATCAAAAACTTTTAAGGGTGCTTTTCCAAAAGGAATACAACCTGGATGAATTGAAGCCTGATATAAGCTCGATTTTTCCAGAGAAAAAGTTCGAGGAAACCATAACAGTAGGAGTGGGAGCTGCCGGAGAGATAAAAACTCTTCCATTGGAAAAAATGATCCAGATAATAGATTTTCTAGGAGAAAAATTTCCAGAGAAAAAGGTTCTTCTTCTGGGAAGCGGAGGCAAGCAGAGGAAATATGCTCAGGAACTAATAAATAGAAGCAATAATAAAAATATAGAGAATCTTGTGGATGGAGTATCACTTTTGAAAAGTCTAGAGCTTATAAAAAATAGCTGTTTTTTCCTTGGTTATGACTCAGGACTATCTAACTGTGCACTGGCTTTGGATAAAAAAGCCGTGGTGCTCTTCTGGACAGAAGAGAGCAGATGGAAACATCCGTATAAAAATATAAAGCTGGTTATGGGAGATGGAGAGAATCCTATTAATGATGGATACTATGGGACTCCGATATTAAACAGCATCAAGATTTCACAAGTAGAAAAAGCCTTGAAAGAGTTGGGGATAGAATGATGGAAAAAAGTATCAGTGTTGTAGTAGCAGTTTACAATGGAGAAAAATATATTGAAAGATGTATTGATTCAATAATAAATCAGGAATTTAAAAATCTAGAAATAATTATAATAGACGACGGATCTCAGGATGAAACAGAGAATTTATGTAAAAAATATCTGGGAATTCAGAATTTAAAATACATAAAAGTTCAAAATGGAGGTTGCAGTAAAGCTAGAAATATTGGAATAGAGAATGCTCTAGGTGAGTATATAGTATTTGTGGATGCAGATGATTATTTAGAAAAAAATATGTATAAAGATATGTATAGATGTGCAATTGAGAATAATGCTGATATAGTTGTCTCAGGATTTAAAAAAGTTAGAGAAAATAGAGAATTAGAAGATGTATTGATTCCCCAAAAAAGTGACTATATGGAATCATTTTTCAAACTAATAGCAAAAGATGACGATTCATTTTATCCCGTTTGGAACAAGCTGTATAAAAGAGCAATTTTGATAGAGAAAAAAATAAAATTTCCCCTGGATACACATATGGGAGAGGATATAGTATTTAATTATAAAATGTTTTATTTTAGCAGTATCGTTTCTGTGTGTAGGGAGGCGACTTATAATTATTTTTTAAATACACAGGGTGTGACACAAAATAGTGCAAAAAGAGGAGATGTTTATAAAAGTTTTTCTCATATATTGGAATTTATAAAAGAACAAAAAATTCAAAATGATGCAAAGGATTCTTTTAATCATTTATTTTATA
>JBOFCM010000053.1:0-1273 GCA_051646055.1 Fusobacteriaceae bacterium | reverse complement strand
ATACGTTCAGGGATAAAAAGATTTCCCACTGTTATATCATTTACAAACTCGATATTTATATATTTTGAAAATCCCATACTATTCAGTTGATGCATTTTTTTTAGTCTCTGGAAAAAGTTTTTTCTCTCACCTCTTGAATATCCTATGGCATTGTATCCTAATATCTCCCCCATCTGAAGATACTCAGATTTAAGGAGCACAACTACATTTTCTCTTCCATATTTTTCCATTATTTTTTCCATAAGAGCAGTTCTTACCAAAAGATCTCCTATTCCATCACAGGCCTTTACCAAAACTTTTCCATTTGCCACAAATCTTTTCTTGATAATAGAAAGAATACCTCTTACTAGATAGAGATTTATTCCTTCGGCTATATATGATTTTTTCAGATAATATTTTCCCATTTCCATCCCCTATAACCCATCTATTATTTTCTCATATTCTTTGATCACCACTGAGGTATGAAAGTCTCTCTTTCTTTTTATACTTTTTTCTAGAATCTCTTCTCTTCTCTTTTCATGAACTGCAAGCTCCTCTATATATAGTGCTAGTTTTTGCCAGTCTCCTACTGGGTAGAGTATTCCGCTCTCTCCATCTTCCAATATTTCTCTAGGTCCCGTAGGGCAGTCTGAAGATATCACAGGTTTATTTAATATCATAGCCTCTATAAGAACAGTTGGAAGTCCCTCATATTTTGAACTGTGTACAAAAAATTGAGATTTTTTCATCCATATATATGGATTTTTCTGAAGTCCCAAAAGTTTTACATAATTTCCAAGACCGTATTTTGACACCATATCTTCTATCTTATTTCTATCAGGGCCATCTCCCACTATATAAAGTTTCAGATTTCCTATCTTTTCTTTCACATCTCCAAAGGCTTTCAGAAGTGTATCATAGTCTTTTTGAACAGTATCCAACCTCGAAACCGCTATACAGTATCTCTCTTTTAGCAATTCTTTTTGTTCCTTAATCAATTGAGATTCATTTTCTCCAAGTTTTTCTATTCTCATAAAGTTAAAAGGATTATAGACCCTTGATACTTTTCCCTTGAGATAAGGATATATCTTTTCTATCTCATCTTTCATATCCTCACAAATAGCTACAACTCTGTCATATTTAGCCAAACGTTTTCCAAAGCGCTCTATCTTATTAGTTTTTTCTCCCAAAAGTTTAGGCACCGAATTATGTATCCACACAATTGATTTTTTTACAGGTAATTTTTCTATATATTTAGTGGCACCCCAGTCAAAATCTATAAAAACATCTATCT
>JBOFCM010000052.1:0-6126 GCA_051646055.1 Fusobacteriaceae bacterium | reverse complement strand
ATTTTTCAGATCTAAAGTAACGGTTGAAGTCTCTCCCTCACGGATTCTTCCCACATTGATTCTCATAGTGACTCTATTTTTTCCTTTGACCTCTATCCCGTACTCCACTCCCCTTTTAGGAGTATTGTTTTTTATCGTTGCATCCATTTTGGTCTCTCCACCTTCTTTATAGATTCTGTGATTCAGAATCTGGAGTTTGGGCTCCAAATCTCCCACATAACCTATCATCTCAAGAGCTGTGGCAATTTTCATTCCCACACTGGCACGGATCTCCTGTCCATCCTTTCCTATCTGAGGAATATCCACCGGAACAGATTCTAGATGGAAACCATACTCTCCCTCAGGAGTTCCCTCTGGAGACTTGGCATAGACCTTGAGAAGTCCTGTCTCTCTAGGCTTTATAGTGAGCACCTTGGGATAGAACTCCACCCACTGGCTCATATCTCCTCTTCCCTTACTCCCGGGAGTGGCTGAGAATTTGTACCGCATTGTTCTGTCTGTATTATTAGGAAAATGAAATTCCTGATACCCGTCACCCTTGTCTATTCTCTTCTCAAATCCATCTGGCATCATATAGAATCCATATCCTGCCACATACATAAACAGTCCTAGAACTGCCATTATAATTTTTTTCATAAATCCCCCCTATTTAAAAAATATATCCATAAAAAAAAGTTGCACCCTCTTAAAAAAAGATAAGTGCAACTGGCTGCCATTTTACAGGCCCTTTAGTTTTGCGTCACAGGATTTCTCCTGCTTTGCCATATTCAATTTTTACTGCAGAAAATCCTTCTCCACATCTTCCAGCCTGATAGGTCTGGAGAAATAGTACCCCTGAATCCTGTCGCATCCCATCTCTTTCAGTATCTGAAAGTTCTCTGAATTTTCCACACCTTCTGCTATGGTTTCTATTCCTAACTCTTTGCACATTGCTGTAACAGCCTTGACTATCTGATAATCCTGCTTATTCCCCTTGTTCAGATCCTTTACCAGATCCATGGCTATTTTCAAAGTGTTCACAGGATAATTTTTTAGATAGGCAAGGGAGGAGTATCCGGTTCCAAAATCATCTATGGAAATTGTCACTCCCAGTCTGCTCATCTCACGGAGTTTCACTATGAGGGTACTGTCATTTGTCATTGCGGTATTTTCTGTTATTTCGATATCCAGCCATTTGGGATCTATACCATTTTCTTCAATATTCTTTTCCAGAGTAGAGAGAATATCTTCTGAAAAAAACTGCTTAGGTGATACATTTATTCCCATCTTTATATTTTTTCCATATTTTTCATTGATATATTTTATGGTTTTGGAAGCTTCCTCTATTACGATTTTTCCTATGAGATGGATAGCTCCCACTTCTTCAGCTATGGGAATAAACTCTTTGGGACTCACCTCTCCCAGTTCGCTGTTTCTCCATCTGAGAAGAGCTTCAATTCCCACCAGTTTTCCAGATTTTGTATCTATCTGAGGCTGGTAAAGAATATATAGTTCCTCCTTTATCTGGGGATTTTTTATATATGTCTCAATAAGAGATTTTCTGATCTGATGCTTCTGAAGCTCTTCATCATATATCTGAAACTGATTCTTTCCATTTTTTTTGGATTTAGCCAGAGCATAACCGCTACATTTCATAAGTTCTCTGTAATTCAGTGCATCTTTAGGAAAAACTGCAGCTCCGATACTCATAGATATTTTGAGAGTTTTTCCATTCAGAACAAACTCATGCTCCATATTTTTCAGTATCTCTTGGGATTTTTTGGAAATATATTCCCTGTCGCTTTCATCTTTCAGAATTATTACAAATTCGTCTCCCCCCTGTCTGGCAACAAAATTATTTCTTCCTACAGATCTGACCAGACGTTTGGCACACTCTTTTAAAAGTTGGTCCCCTGTATCATGACCATAATTGTCATTGATATTTTTGAAACCGTCCAGATCCAAAAAAAGAAGGGTAAACTTGTCTAGCTTGAATTTTTTTTCTGTGAGATTTTCAAGTTCCTCGATGAGTTTTCTTCTGTTGTAGATTCCTGTAAGGACATCAGTGGACGCCATGTTATAAAATTTGTCCTCTCTCTGAGTTGTAAAACCGTATAAAAATATTATAGTTGTTATCAGCCCACCTAGAATAGATACAAACTCCTCATGCTGTCCTATATTTCCCTCGCTGATAAGAAACAGAGATACTAAATAGAGGATAAAAGAATATACCATCATTCTCCACATTCTTTCCATTCTTGAACCTTGATTTTTGATATCCTCCATACACCCCCCTATGCCGATATGAATACCAGCCTCTTTTCAATTTTTTTTGAATTTTTCCAAAAAAAAACACTACCTCCGTAAAGAGAATAGTGCAACTGGCTGCCATTTTAAAGGCCCTCTAGCTTTGCGTCACAGGATTTCTCCTGCTTTGCGGTTTTTTAACCATTATAGGATATTTGATTGCGCTTGTCAAACATTTTTCTATATTTAAAAGCTGTTTTGTTTATTTTTTTAGTTGTTTTTTGAATCTATGAAAAGTCTCACAGAGGTATAGAGTATTGCTACCATAACCACCCATGTCAGCATGCTGAGAGGAAGAGATTTTACAAGGTAGGCAGCTACCAGTACTCCCAGTACTCCGAAAACTGTTATTATGAAAGTCACCCTTGCATCATAGGCACCCTCTTTTATAAATTTTATCCCTGCCACAGGCATAAGAAATGCACACGATCCCATCATTATAGGAAATGCCACAAGAGGACTCATTCCAAGGGAGAGGACAAGAGCCATACACGGAGCATAGAGTCCTATTCCTAATGTCATTAGAGCTCCCAATATAAAATTGCTTAGGACTGCTATGAAAAATTTAGCCCCTGTAAGTCCCGTAGCTGTACCTCCTATGGGTAGGATTCCAAGTTTCCCTGAAAGCATAAGAAGGAATACGGAAAGGAGAGCAACGGCCATACCTAGCTGAACTTTTTTCTCATCCAGTTTGGATACAATACCTGATCCAAAAAATGCTCCTATAACTGCTGCCATTATCATAGAGATAAGAGTTTTAGGATCTACTTCTACCTTGTCGATAAAAATAAGAGCCTCTGCAATGATAGGGATGCACATAGCGGTATTCAATGTTCCGGGAATAATTCTGTCTTTGACCATTTTCCACTGTTTGAATATGCTGGTAGTAATTGCAAAGGAGCCTATTCCCAGGGTATCAAAAAAGTTTACGATAAACCCCGTTGCGGCAATACCCAATGTCCCAGTTCTCTCCATTTTTTCTTCCCTGTTTTTTTCTCTGAAGTCTTGCAAAAGCACAAAAAGATATATTGCAAGTAGAACCCAGAGTAATATAAGTAATAGCTTTGCCATAAGTAGAACCTCCTTATTATTGAAATATATAATCATCTATAAAAACATTTTTTTGTTTAATAATACTATCATAGATTCAGAGAATATTCAAGTGCTAAATAAGGAAGGCAAGCATATCTGGAAGACATACGTAATAATATCCCGCCAAACTCTCTATAATCAATTTTGAGAGCGGTCATTTTCAACAGGAAGAAATTTTTTAAGTCTTGCAAAGCTAGTAAATATAGGCATTCAGTTTTATGTGCTTCATGGATTTTACCATGAGAGGAAGACTTAAAAAAAGACAGATAAATTCTCCAACAGGTGTGGCTACCCATATTCCTATATTTCCCAAAAATTTCGGAAGAATCATCAGAGGGATAACTACAAAAACTATAGATTTACAGAGAGAGATCAGACCTGATTCAAAGGGCTTCCCTATAGCTGTATGAAAAGACCCTGAAATAACGTTCAGGAATGAGAATATATAAGCAAAAGTAAAATAAGTGATAACTTCTCCAGTAAGGGAAGCTAAACCCAGATCTCCATTTGAAAATATATCGATCAGAGGTCCGCTATAAAATTTCAGAAAAATAAAAGAGATAATTCCTACTGCTCCTCCAGACAAAATGGCTATTTTTAAAACTTCATAGATATTCTTTATTTTTCTAGCTCCGAGATTATAAGAAATTATCGGCTGAATTGCTGAACTGAGCCCATAGAGAGATATATTCACCAATGAGTTCATATAAAAAACTACTGTAAGAGCAGAAACTCCCAGTTCTCCGATACTCTTCATAACAGCAAGATTAAAAGTATATACAGTCACAGATGATGAGATAAGGGTGAGCATTTCAGAACTTCCGTTATACAGTATCTCTTTCAGTAACTTTCTATCTCCACGGGGTTTTTCAAACTTAAAAAACCCTATAAGAGCCAGTGCTCCAATACCGTTAGCAAGACATGTGGCAGTTGCAGCTCCAGTCATTCCCCAATTAAATTTAACTATAAAAAGGTAATCCATAATAACATTTCCTAAAAAACAGACACCTCCACTCAAAAATGTGAGATTAGGTTTTCCCGCCACCCTCATAAAGGTCTCAGTCATAATGGGGGCATTGCATAGTAAACTCAGAAAAATCATGGTTGAAAGATAGGGCTTTACATAGGAAACTAAACCTTCATTGACCCCTAAAAATTCCATGGTTTGCGGAAGAAAAATCATAAATAGCAGAGAGAAAAAACCTATTATCCCTAGATAAGTTAAAAAAGTAAATGATGTAACTTCATCTGCTCTTTTCTTTTGACCATCCCCCAGATAGGTCCCTGCAATTACAGCTCCTCCTGATGCTATCATTAAAGATACACCTATAAAAAAAGAGATAAGTGGCATAGATAGATTTACTGCAGCAAGGCCCTTAGCTCCTAAAAAATTTGCAATAAATATTCCATCTATCATAGTCTGTATAGCGACAACCAGCATCCCTATAATACTGGGGAAAGCAAATTTAAAAAATAGGCTTTTCATACAGTCATTTTCAAAAGTATTTTTTTCAATATTCATATTTCTCCTTTAATAATTTTGTGAATCCCTCTTCACGTGATATGATATTATAAAGCTTAACGTTAAGGGTAAGGTCAAGATAAATTTTGGAGGAGAATATGAGAAAGGGATACAAGATAGGCGAGATAGCAAATTTATTCAAAATTTCCAATAGAACTCTTATACACTATGATCAGATAAATCTTTTAAAACCTGCCTATGTGGATGGGGAAAATGGTTACAGATACTATTCCTTTCATCAGATATTCCAACTGTACTTTATTATAATTTTAAAAAACTCAGGTTTTTCCCTGGAGGATATAAAAAAATATACTAACAGTAAGAATATTCAGGAAAGTATGGAATTTCTTGATTCAAAGGAGAAAGAGATTGAGGATAAGATTGAGGAGTTAAAGAAAACCAGAGACATTATTAGGGAGAAGCAGAGAGAATTTAAAAATATTCTGACTTTAAAGGAGATGCTTCCCTCGATAGTTTATGAGGGTCCTTTTAGGGCTGTGCTAAAAGATATCGAAAACCCTTCCTCTGGAATTGAAGTTGGAAAAGCATATAACGATTTATTTAGACTTGAAGCAGAATTAAATCTAAAAGATAAAAAATATATCGGAGTTGTAGGTATGGAAAACTTAAAAAAGAAAGCTTTTTTTCAATTAAAAAAACTGGGAATATTGATTCCAGAAGGAATCAATATTCCCAGCAGACTTCTCTCTGAAAAAACTATGTTTGCCACAATTCTTCATAAAGATTCCTTTGAAAGTTTAGAGGAAAGCTATGTAAAACTTATGAATTTCATTGAGGAGAATTCCTATGAAATCATAGGAGATTCCATAGAACTTTCCAATGAACTTATGTTGCCATTAGATAAAGGGATAGGAGGAATACTCAAAATTTTTATTCCTGTAAGACCAATCAGATAATAAAAAAATTTATCCCTTTTTATCAGATTGACACTACAGTCCTCTCGCTACTTCTTCTTCAAGATTGGGAACATCTTCATTTATAATATCTTCATATTCGTCCATATTTTTCTTAACAATAGACTGAAGAGCCAGAAGAGCTATCAGATTTGGGAAGACCATCAGAGCATTGAAAACATCTGAAAGTTCCCAAACTAATCCCACCTTTAGGATTGATCCTAAAATAATGAATCCCATAACAACTATTCTATAAGGATTTAACATCTTGTTTCCAAAAAGAAATCTGATGTTAGCTTCTCCGAAGAAATA
>JBOFCM010000051.1:0-3088 GCA_051646055.1 Fusobacteriaceae bacterium | reverse complement strand
AGAGATTAAAAGCATTTTAGGAGAGAAAACAGAAGTATTTTTAATCTTTAGAAAAAATTAAAGTCCAAAAGGGTAAATAATAATTTTACCCTTTTGGACTTTTTTTACATTATAATAAAAAACACATTATCTTTTATATTTTGCTCCCATATTTTTGGATTATAACTATCTCCCATAATCCACTGACGAATAAAATTTGCATGGCTTTCTGTAGTTCTTACGCACTTTCTAGTACCAGGGAAGGTTCCTAAACTTCGTTCTTTTTGAGCAAGATACAACTCTCTTTTCTCTTGTTCTTTATGATCTAGAGGTGTACTGTGTACATAACCTCCTCCTGAAAATCTTGTAGCATCCTTGGCATAACCCTGCTCATTTCCAAGGCCGTCGTTATAGTACATTCTGATTTTTGTAGCTGCAGCTATAAAGTGTCCCTTGGGAGTTTCATATCCCAGCTTGCTAGTTAAACCTGTTTTACTGTAAACATAGGAGATAATATTCCATTCTTCTCCAATCTTTTCAAAAAGCATCATATTTTGATTGGCTATATCTATAACTACTGCTTTATTCACACTGTTTATAGTTATATTTCTATTAGTAGATAGCTTTCTACCGTCTACTAAAAGGTATTCTTCAGGAATGGAAGAAACCTGGATTTTTGTCTTGCTTCCCGTTTTTTCTAAAACTTTTACCAGGGAACGGTCTGGAATAAATACCTTCTCTCCTTTACTGTTTGTAGCTGGGAGACTTTGATCCTCTGTATTTCCATATTTATCTTTTTCTCTTTTATTGCTTTCATTATTAGGATCAGGTCTGTAGGTGTTGGTTATTGCAATTTTTTGATTGGAGTCTTTTCCTGATTCTATAAATTTCAAAGCAGATTGGATGCTGTCTAAGGCATGGTTGAATCTGAAGGTTCTATGATTAGCAATCTGTTTAGAAATAAAACCTACTCCTCCATCTGGAAGTTCCACCTGATACCAAGGGTCATTTTTATGACCAACCTTCTGTATAACTTTAAATCTCTCCATAAATTGCCCGGTTTGTATAACTTTGGATTTAGTTGAGGGGAACTCTCTTATATTACCTATTGCTGTTTTTAAAAAAACATAATTTTGGATTTGCGGATTGCTATCATATTTCGGGGTGTATTTTATTGTCTCTGGAATTTTATTGTCATATATTTCTAAAACATCAAACACAGAAGTATTAACTGGAAGAGAGCTGTTTTCTCCAGCTGAATATCCAGTAAAATAAACCAAGAAAAAGACTAAAATAAGTAACTTATTCATATTAACTCCTTGTGGAAAAATAAATTTAAAGTGGAAATAATCTCTGAGTAAATTTACTCCTTATAGAGAGATATTCCTTTAAAGATTTTTCAGGGAGATTAATTAATATCAATGTTGCTGATGTTCCACAGCTTCTCTAAAAATATTATAGACGTGGTGATCATCCAGGGAGTAGAAAATATTTTTCCCGGCTCTTCTGGATTTGACAATTCTTCCTTTTTTTAGAAGACGCAGTTGATGAGAGGTGAGAGACTGAGTCATATTCAATTCTTCTGCTAGGCACCCCACACACATCTCACCCTTGGACAGAGCTTCTATTATCTTTATTCTTGTTGGCTCAGAGAGCAGTTTTAAAAAACTTGAAACTTTTTCAATAAGCTCATTATCCATATAATCCTCCTGTAAAATTTAAAAATATTTTATCTGAATTTTACTATGAAATATAGATTTTGTCAAAAATAGAAAAAATTTTAAATAATTATTGACTTTTTAACTCAACTTAGTTATTATATACATATGAACGAAAATTCATATGTATATAAAGGAGATGAGAAAAAATGGAAAAGATAGTTTTTGAATTAAAAGGTTTTAACTGTGCAGGTTGCCTTCCTAAAATAGAAAAGGCAGTGGGAGAGATGGCGGGAGTGTCCTTTTGTAAAATAAATTTTAGTTCTGCTACCATGACAGTGGAGGGAGAGGGACTTTCTGAAAGTGAGATTAGAGAGATTTTTCTCAGATTCGAGCCCCATGTGAAAATGATAAATCTCTCAGAAGAGAAGGGAGATAAGGATAGTCATCAAGAAGAAGAGAGTAAAAATTGGGAAAAATACCTTCAGATAGGAGGAGTGCTGCTCTATTTTATAACCATGTTTTTTGTATCTGAAAAGTACTCGTTTACACTGTATCTTATAAGTTATCTTATAATCGGAAACAGAGTGTTGAAAACGGCCCTAAAAAATCTAGGAAGAGGTATGATACTGGATGAAAATTTCTTGATGACTATAGCAACTGTTGGAGCTTTTGCCATAGGAGAGTATTCTGAAGCTGTGGCTGTTATGCTTTTTTATCTGATAGGGGAAACTCTTCAGGATTATGCAGTGGACAGATCCAGACGTTCTATTAAAGAGGCCATGGATATAGTTCCTGAAAAAGCCAATCTTAAAATAGAGGATGAAATCAGAGTGGTAGCACCTAAATCCTTAAAAGTAGGAGATGTTTTAATTGTCCGACCAGGAGAAAAAGTTCCTGTGGACAGTGTGGTGTTAACAGGAACCTCCAGTCTGAATACTTCTGCCCTCACTGGGGAGAGCAGACCTGTTGATGTGGCTGTGGGGGATTCGCTTCTTTCAGGAGCTATAAATCTCAACGGAATTTTAGAGGTAAAAGTAGAAAAGACATATATAAATTCTACGGTAAGCAAGATATTGGAATACGTGGAAAAAGCCTCTGAAAGAAAGGCTGAGATAGAGAAATTTATGACTAAATTCTCAAGATATTATACTCCTGCTGTTGTGGGGATTTCTTTCCTTGTCTTCCTGATTCCAGGTTTTTATACTGGAGATTTTAAAATCTGGCTCTATAGAGCACTGCTGTTTTTAGTTATATCTTGTCCATGTGCTCTGGTAGTTTCAATTCCTCTGGGAGTATTCAGTGGAATAGGTAAGGCTTCAGGTAAGGGAATTTTAGTTAAAGGGGGAAATTATCTAGAAATTTTAGGAAGAGTAGAAGCTGTAGTTTTTGACAAAACAGGAACTCTTACCGAAGGAAATTTTAAGGTCTTGAAAGATACGGTAGATCCT
>JBOFCM010000050.1:0-1079 GCA_051646055.1 Fusobacteriaceae bacterium | reverse complement strand
AAATTCCCAGAGTCCGCTCTTTTTTGTAAAACTCTAGTACTCCTTGGTAGTAGTTTTGGAAATTGGCACTGGTGGAGTATCCATTCAGTATCCTAGCCACCTCGCTCTCCATCTCTTCCGGTATCTCTAGAAGTGCCAGATCTAGGGCTCCCTTTTTTTCATAAGATTCTTTCAGAATCTTAAAGAGAGTTTTTCGCCAAGATGGAAACATCTCAGGCTTTACCCTATGAAATATCTCTTCCAGCTCTAGGGAATCTCCTTCTGAAAGAAGTATCGCTAAAAAAGCATCATGTAGGTTAATCATTTGGCTCATATTCTACCGTCTCCTTTTCCTGAAATTCATAGTGATATGGGGGTTTGTACTCCTCTTTTTGTATCTCTCTTCCCTTCTCTTTGGAGCTATTTCTGTAATACCCCATTCTCACTTTATCTATCTGCTTAGGAGAATCATAGTGTCTGGCCGTAGGTTTAATTTCTAGTTTTCCCATAAGAAAATCTGATGCTTCTATTTTGTCCCTCATAACCTCCAGTTCTTCATCTGTCAGTCCCCGTCCTGTGAAAATCTGTTGGATAAGAAAGACATTGTCTCCTGTTCCCCTGCTTATGAGTTCATAGATTTCAAAAAGGAGCTTTCTTCTCTTCTCTATATTTATCTCTTTTTCTTTATTCTCTTCCACTAGGGAAGACAAAATTTCTGTTTTGGTCGACCTTGTTTCCGATGTGGTAACCAAAATTCTGTATCTGTTACAATTCCTATGCTTTCTAATAACCTCTATTAATTTTTTTTCTTCTAGCAAATTGATGGCTCTTGATATTTTTCTATGGGAGCATCGAAGCTTCTCTCTCATAAATTCTATGGACGGGTAGGCAATCTGTCCCCTGTTTCCAAACCTCAAAATTATCATGTACACTCCAAATTCCACAGCATTCTCAAACCTCATCTCATCTATTACCCTATTGTCCACCATAAAAAATTTCTCCATACTCTCCTCCTATTCGTCCATATCTTTCATAAGATGTGCTAGATCCCTTGGATTTATCTCGTCCACATCAGAACCTCTCCCGTTATCTCTAAAAAA
>JBOFCM010000049.1:0-18743 GCA_051646055.1 Fusobacteriaceae bacterium | reverse complement strand
GTACTAAATCCTTTGTCTACTTCCAATTCTGACAAATCATTAGCCACTATTATTCCTATATCTACAAATTTTACATATTTAGGCAAAACTTTAGCACCTTTAGGAAGTACTGCTGACATTACATTGGCATTATTTACAGTAGTTAAAATTTTTATTTTATCCGAATCCATAGCATTTTTATATTTCATACTTTTATACTGACTCATAGAATATCCAGTAATAAAAGTTATTATCGCCACAGTTATTATTATCTCTATAAGAGATGTTCCTCTTTTAAGATTTTTTTTCTTCATTTTTCACCTCAACAGTTTTTAGACTGTCCTCAAGCTCTTTCAGTGCTCTCGCTGCCATTCGGGCTGTACGTCTCTGGATCTGCTCTTCATTATGTGTCTGTTTAACCTTCCTAGCCTCGGCTTTTCAGAATTGGATTTCTTGCCTCTTTTCAAAATCCTCCCTAGAGATTAGCTTACCATCATAAAGTCTCTTGAGGCATGATCCCATAGTCTGCATTCCCAATTTTCCTCCAGTTTCTATAACAGAAGCTATCTGGTTTGTCTTTCCGCTCAGTATCAGGTTGCTGGCTGCCTTAGTTACTACCAATACCTCTGCCGCAACTATTCTTCCTCCCTGATTGGATTTGATAAGGTCCTGACTTACCACCGCTCTCAGTACAGATGACAGTTGGATTCTTATCTGGTGCTGTTTCTCCTCAGGGAAAACATCCACTATTCTGTCTATTGTCTCTGCTGCTCCGTTGGTATGCAGCGTTCCAAATACCAGGTGGCCTGTCTCTGCTGCTGTAAGGGCAGACTCTATAGAAGAAAGATCTCTCAACTCTCCTACCAGGATAACGTCTGGATCCTGACGAAGGGCTCCCTTCAGTGCTCTTGCAAATGAAGGTGTATCTCTTCCCACCTCTCTCTGACGTATCAGAGATTTTTTCTTGTTGTAAACATACTCTATAGGATCCTCTATTGTTATTATATTTTCTGCTCTTGTTTTATTTATCTGGTCTATAAGTGCAGCAAGAGTAGTTGATTTTCCACTTCCTGTAGCTCCTGTTACCAATACCAGACCATTATGAAAGTTAGCAAAAGTTGAGACTACCGGTGGCAGCTTCAGACTTCCGATATCTGGAATTACAGTATTGAGGGCTCTTAGTACCAGACTCACCTCATTGCTCTCCATATGCAGGTTAGCTCTATAACGGTTTACGTCTTCAAGAGTGAAAGCAAAGTCTAACTCACGCTCATGATCCATATCCTTCAGGTCTTTTTCAACAAGATAAGGCATCATCATATCCATTATCTCCTTGCTGTTCATTTCAGGAAATTGATCCAGAGGCTTCAGTTCTCCATGTGTTCTCACCGTAGGTTTTAATCCTGCTATAAAGTGGATATCTGATGTGTTCATCTCTTTTGCTGTGACAAGTATTCTTCTTAATAGTTCATCCATCTCAATTTCACTCCTTAAGTATCTCAATTTTTTTATTTTAATATCTATTCCATGTACGAGAATTCTGTCATTCGACAACTCTTTACTCAAAATCTTACAATTTTCCTCTTTCCGTTCTTTATTTTTTCATATTTTTCATATTTTTTCAACTATTTTATCTTTGAATCACCATTTTATCTGTTTTTCACATAAGAATTTTATCTCTTGTTCTTTATAGTCTCCCGCTGCAGAAGAGGTCCCCTCATTTTTGGAAGGGACTTGAAACTTTTTTTATTCTCCTTTTTTAGAACAATATGTGTTTTTGCTATTGTTTTTGGGCTTTTTTTGATTTTTTTTTCTAATTTTTTCTAATTTTCATTGAAAATATCCGTTTTTTTTGATATAATATTTACTAATGCATTATACAATTTAATTTTTGTAAAAGGAGGTCTAACCGTGGAAGACTTAAGAAAGAATGTCTATTTCATGCTGAAAAACAGTGAAAAAGGTATCTATGTCGTTGCTGTTTCCAAGGATGGACAGGAGATAAAGGATATTGAAGAGTGGCTTCTAGAAGATGAATGGCTCTCTCTATCTGACAATGAAAAAAATATACTGAACTTCATAAACAAATCCAGTAAAAAGGAGATTTATGGAGATTGGGATGATATATGGGGTGAAGGAACCGAAGGGGAGGAATTCGTAGGAGAAACTTATCTGAAAGAGGAAGGTGCTCTGGTGGACATGCTTCTTCAGTGTGAGAATTTCGTAGATGAAGACTATCAAAAAGTGAAGTTTTCTCCTCAGGGGAACCATCTTTCCCTTGTAATAAAAGAGTGTGAAAATGAGAGTGCAAGATTTTCTGCCTCATTCCTCTTAAATGGTATCCACAATGATATCACTTTTATAGAGAATGACTATGCCTTTAGAGATGGAAAGTTCTACAAGCTGGATATAAACAACAGCTCTCTCTACGACCTGGAAAGCTTTGTTACCACTTTCCAGCAGGGAGGACTGGAGCACTACCTCACCATCTTTAACTGTTCTTTTGAAAATATCGAGGTTAACTGCCTGGATTATATGGTTGAGATTGGAGAGCGTAGAAAAGTGACTCCTCAGCTGGTTATTGAAAAGATATCTCAGGATAAAAGTCTTTACCTTAAAATACTGGTTTCAGCTTCCAATATGGATTACAGATTTCTCCGTGAACACAATGTCAACAGTGTCACTGTAGTCAATCCAATGGAAAAGAAAATTATTGTTTCTCCTCTGGATACTGGAAATCTGGAGACCATTGTAACTGATCTTACTAAGGCTCTTACCAAGCACAAGAAAAATGTAAAGATCAAAAACTCCTACTATCTGGACGAAGATAACCTGCTTATCATTCAGGAGAATCTAGCCAAGGAGTTTATAGGTAAGGAGCTTCTAAATCTGGCCAACAGATACAAGGTAATAGGTACTGAGAAGCTGAAAAGCTATAATATCCGTGCCGTTAAGCCGAAAATCGTGGGAAGTTTCAGACATTCCATCGACTTCCTTGAAGGAGAGGTAGATATTGAGATAGAGGGAGAAAAGTTCTCTATCAAGGATATCCTCAGCACATACAAGACAGATTCCTATGTGGTGCTCAGTGACGGAACCAATGCCCTCATCAACCACAAATACATCGAGAAATTAGAGAGAATCTTCCAGAAGGGAGACTCTGAGAAATCTGTAAAAATCTCATTCTTCGATATGCCTATTATAGAGGACCTTATAGATGAAAAAATCTACTCTGACACCTTTAAGGGAAGCCGTGAATTTTTCTCCGGTATCAACAATCTTTCACAGTATGAACCTGTTTTTCCTGATATCAAGGCCACACTCCGTGAATATCAGATCTACGGATACAAATGGCTGAGCTATCTTATCGATAACAATCTAGGTTGCTGTCTGGCTGATGATATGGGACTGGGAAAAACTCTTCAGGCCATAACTCTTCTCTCTTCGGTACATTTGGATTCCAGAGGTACCAGCCTTGTAGTTATGCCCAAAAGTTTGATCTATAACTGGGAAAACGAGATTAAAAAATTCAATCCTAAACTCCGTGCCAATATCTATTACGGACCTAACAGAGATCTAGGTATAATTCCAGATTCCGATGTAGTTATTACAACATATGGTACTGTAAGAAACGACATTGAGAAACTCCGTAACTACAACTTCAAACTTATAATTCTAGATGAATCTCAGAACATTAAGAATATCAATGCTCAGACAACTAAGGCTATCATGCTTCTCAATGCCGAAAACCGTCTGGCACTCAGTGGTACTCCTATTGAGAACAACCTTACAGAGCTTTACTCTCTCTTCAGATTCCTAAACCCTAGTATGTTCGGGTCCCTAGAGGAGTTCAATTCCTACTA
This sequence comes from Fusobacteriaceae bacterium, assembly GCA_051646055.1. GTDB lineage: Bacteria > Fusobacteriota > Fusobacteriia > Fusobacteriales > Fusobacteriaceae > JAGNZR01. Next base: position 14,901 of record JBOFCM010000049.1, on the reverse strand, counting down.
TGCCAACCCTATCCAGAAAGAAAACGATAAGGAAGCCATAGAGGAGCTCCGTAAAAAAATCTATCCTTTCATTCTGAGAAGAATAAAGAAAGAGGTTCTTAAAGATCTTCCTGAGAAAATAGAGCAGACTGTGTATATCGAAATGAACAAGGATCACAGAAAACTTTACAATGAGAGAAGAAACTACTATTACAATATGGTCAACAGCAGTATAAAAGAGCAGGGAATCGGAAAGAGTCAGTTCTTTATATTCCAAGCTCTGAACGAACTCCGTATGCTTACCAGCTGTCCTGAATCCAAGGACCCTCAAGTTATGTCCAGCAAACGTGAGATGCTTATCAACAATATCTCAGACGCAGTATCCAACGGACACAAGGTACTTGTATTTACCAACTACATAAACTCAATTGAAAACATCTGTGAAGATCTCAAAAAACGTAATATAAAGCATATGTCTATGACAGGAGCCACAAAAAATCGTCAGGAACTGGTAGACAGATTCCAGAAGGACTCCAGCTACAAGGTTTTCGTAATGACACTGAAAACCGGTGGAGTAGGGCTCAACCTTACCTCTGCTGATACAATCTTTATCTATGATCCTTGGTGGAATAAAACCGTAGAAAATCAGGCTGTGGACAGAGCCTACAGACTGGGACAGGACCGTACGGTATTTTCATACAAGCTCATACTTAAAGACAGTATAGAGGAGAAAATTCTGAAACTTCAAGAGGTTAAAAGCGAGCTGTTAGATAATCTTATCTCGGCAGACAATGCCTCTGTAAAGGCCCTTTCAGAAGAGGATATTAAGTTTATCCTGGGAGGAGATTTATAAATATGAGAAATAGACAGAGATTTAGAGAGGCTATCAATGAATTTTATACTCGTGAGGCTCTCTTCAAACTTTTTAAACAATATTTTTTAGACTGGATTGCTGAAGGGTATATCGGTAGCAATCTGGGGCTCTTTGAAATATCTATGATAACTGAGAACAGTAACAAGCAGACCTTTATCGACCTTATAGAGCAGATGTTCCGTAAAGATAATTTCCTTACCCTGTACGAGACACTTCCTGAAGAGATAAAAAAAATTATGAACCACCTGGCATGGAAAGGGAAATTCCCTATCAAAGGAAACCGTGATCTCTATTTCAAAAGAGAAAACTCCTACGACCTTACCAAGGATCTCAAACCTGAGTTTGCTTTTTTCCGTGGGGAAAAAGATTGCCGTAAAGATGAATATCTTACTTTGGACCACGATATCCTGAGAGAACTTCGTAAACTTCTTCCCGAAAAACCTGAAGAGTCAGCTATTCAGCCGATAAAAGATATAGATGCACACTTCATCTCTAACGATGAGAAGCTCTTTATGGAAAACATCAAGATGTTCTATGATTTTTACAAACAGGGAGGGGTTGTCCTTTCCAACAGCGGAAAAATTCTCAAAGAATCCAAAATCGGTATGAAAAAATACTGCAATATAGGAGAATACTATGAGAATACAAAGGACCTCCAGCATCTGAAGACTGAGACTATAGGACTTTTCTTCCATCTGGTGGATGAGGACTATATCTCCAGTGAAAATTTTCAGACCTCCAACATCAGGGATCTGATTCTGAATTTTATGAGCGGTAAGGTTGTAAAAAAAGAGAAGTTCCATTACAGTTTCCTCTATATGAACTACCTCAAGGGTCTGAAAAATATCTGGAACTCTGAGGAACGTCTGGGACAGGCACTTTCTACTATCCATCAAATTATAAAAGAGTTCCCGGTAACTGATTTTTATAATCCGGTAATTAGCATAGAAAATATAGTCAAATCCGTTATCTACCGTGATCTCTTTATAGAGCTTATAGACCTTAAGGATGCCTACGACTATATCTATATAAACGAGGCCAACTATGAGCGTACCAAGATAACAGGCTACGACAAGTATCTAGATTACGTAGTTGTACCTTTCATCAAATCTGTGTTCTTCCTTCTGGGAGCCCTGGGAGCTATAGAGGTCTACTATGACTGTCCATCTATGAACAACTCTCTCTACCTGAAGAATGGCCACCTGAGCAAATTTGACGGATTGAGATACGTAAAACTTACCGAGCTTGGAAAATACATCTTCGGCTTTACTGATTCCTATCAGTTTAAGGAGCTAAAAGATGAGGGAGAGGTCTACCTGGATGACGACAGACTTATCGTTACCATAATAGGAGAATCTCCTGCTAAAGCCATGTTCTTTGAAAAAATCTCACAGAAGATAGCTCCTAATAAATTCAAAATAACCCGTGAGACCTTCCTCAAGGAGATCTCCACAAGGGAGGAGCTGGAGAACAGAATCTCCACCTTCCGTGAAAAAGTCAACGGGGATATGTTTAGCAACTGGACCCAGTTTTTCAATGAACTTCTGGAGAAGAGTCAGGCTGTCAACATGATTTCTGAGTATACTGTACTTAAACTTAAAAATGACAAAGAACTTCTCAGCTGTATCACCAAGGATGAGAAACTTAAGTCTCTGGTACTGAAGGCGGAAGACTACCATATACTGGTTAAAAAAGATAATATGCCTAAAGTTATCCACCTTTTCAAGGAATACGGATACAACATAGAACTGCCGGTTATTAGCTAAAGAACTGCCTCGGGCAGTTCTTTTTTTTATTCGCCTTGCATAGTTGGCCTATTTAGGCTAAAATTGGATAAATATACAAATTTTTACAGGAGGTGTTTTCATGAATAAAAATTTCACCCACCTGCACCTTCACAGTGAGTACAGCCTCCTGGACGGAGTGGGAAAAATAGATGAATATCTGGACCGTTGCCTTGAATTGGGCATGAAATCCATGGCTCTCACCGATCATGGAAATATGTTCGGTGCGATTGAATTTTATAAGAAAGCCCTTAAAAAAGGGATTAAACCTATAATAGGTATGGAGACATACATTGTTCAAGATAGATTTTCCAAGGAGCGGGATGAGGAGAATCTGGACAGACGTAATTACCATCTGGTACTTCTGGCACGGGATGAAAAGGGATATCAGAACCTTATGAAACTCTCCTCTGCCGCCTACACCGAGGGATTTTATTATCGTCCCCGTATAGATAAGGAGCTCCTGAGAAAACATAGTGAAGGTCTTATAGCTCTCACGGCCTGTATGCACGGAGAGATTCCCTATGCCATCCTGGACAACGCTCCCCAGAGCGAGATAGATTCCCTGACAGAGGAATATATCTCCATCTTCGGAAGAGATAATTTATTTCTGGAGATCCAGAGTAACGGGATACCTGAGCAGAAACTTCTCAACGAAAGACTGCTAGAACTGGGAAAAAAAACCGGTCTTTCCCTGGTCGTAACCAATGATGTGCACTATATCCACAAAGGAGATCATGAGCTTCAGGATATAGCTATCTGTATCCAGACAGGAGCCAAGGTTTCCGATGAGAAGCGTATGAGGATTGAGACTCCCGAGCTCTATTTCAAAAGCCGGGAACAGATGAAAGGTATCTCCCTCTTCTTCACACAGGAATATATCTCAGGGGAGGGAAATGAAAATCTCCAGGAAGAGCTGGAAAAAGCTCTAGATAAAACTGTAGAAATCAGTGATCGCTGCAATCTGGAGATAAAATTTGGAGAGTTTAAATTTCCAAAATATCCCCTTCCCCAGGGCTTCCATTCCATTGAGGGCTTCCTAAGAGATAGGGTTTTCCACGGACTCTCCCTGAGATATCCTGACGGTTATCCTGAATCTGTAACTGAACGGGCTGAGTATGAACTCTCTGTCATAAACCGTATGGGATATGCCGAGTATTTTATAGTGGTCTGGGATTTTATCAGATATGCCCGGGAGCAGAATATACCCATAGGACCTGGTAGAGGATCTGCTGCGGGAAGTCTAGTTTCCTATGCTCTCAAAATAACCGATCTGGATCCCCTGGAATACGGCCTTATCTTCGAGAGATTCCTCAATCCTGAGAGAATCTCCATGCCGGATATAGATATAGATATCTGCCAGGAACGGAGACAGGAGGTCATAGCCTATGTGACTGAAAAATACGGCAATGACCGTGTGGCTCAGATTATTACCTTCGGGCGTATGAAAGCCCGGGCTGCTGTCCGGGATATAGGAAGAGTTATGGGAACTCCTCTGGCCAAGGTGGATAGACTGGCCAAACTTCTTCTCCACGATTCTATAAAAGCTTCTATCGCCTCTGTGGCAGAGGTGGGAGAGATCTACAATACAGACCCGGAGATGCAGAAAATTCTAGATTTTGCCATACAGCTGGAAAACTCTGTAAGACATGCCTCTATCCATGCGGCAGGTATCGTTATCACAGAGAATCCTCTTACAGACTATGTTCCCCTCTATTCAGATTCCCGTGGGGAGAGTATCTCTACCCAATATCAGATGAAAGAGCTGGAGGATCTGGGACTGCTGAAAATGGACTTTCTAGGTTTACGTAACCTCACCATACTGGAGAGAGCTCTCCAGTATGTGAAAAAAAATCATAATGTCTCCATTACCCTGAGCGAGATACCCCTCAACAGTAGCAGGGTCTATCATATGCTCTCCACTGGAGACTCTTCCGGAGTATTCCAGCTGGAATCTCAGGGAATCAGAAATCTTATGAAAAAACTGAAGCCTGAGCGTTTCAACGACATAATAGCTCTTCTGGCTCTCTATCGTCCAGGACCTCTGGGATCTGGAATGGTGGACAGTTTTGTAAACTGCAAAAACGGCATAGAAAAGATAAAGTATCCCGATCCCTCTCTGGAAGATGTACTCCGTGAAACCTATGGAGTCATACTCTATCAGGAACAGGTTATGAAAATTGCCCAGATCATGGCTGACTATACTCTAGGTGAAGCTGACAATCTCAGACGTGCCATGGGTAAAAAGGATTTTCAGCTCATGGAGAATAACCGGCTTATGTTTACCGAACGTGCCCAGAAAAAAGGCTACTCCCAGGAGCGAGCCGAAGAGATATTTTTCCTTATAGATAAATTTGCAGGCTACGGATTCAACAAATCCCACTCTGCTGCCTATGCTCTTATAGCCTACTGGACAGCTTATTTTAAAAGCAATTATCCTGCTGAATACTATGCTGCCATTATCTCTACCCACGGGGATATTGAGAACATCGCCTTTTATATTGAGGATGCCAGAACCCACGGGATAAGTCTTCTGGCTCCAGACGTAAACAGCCCTAGCTCTACCTTTGATGTGGTGGATGGAAAAATCCGTCTGTCTATTCCCGGAGTTAAGAACATAGGGGTGGGCTTTACAGAAAAACTTATAGAGGACTGGAAACAAAACGGAGAATATACCAGCTATGAGGATTTCGTAATTCGGAGCAAGAGGTTTGGTATTACAAAAAAAATCCTCCATTCCCTCATAGCATCTGGGGCTCTGGACTCTCTTCCAGGCAATCGAAAGCAGAAGATGGAAAGCCTTGAAAAAGTTCTGGACTATGGTGAAAGGGTAAATCGTGAGGATGAGATACAGCAGATGAATCTTTTCGGCGAAGCTAAAACTGTTTTTCAAAGATTTCATCTGCCGGAAATTTCAGAATTTTCCATAGATGAGATGATTGGGCTGGAGAAAGAGAATCTCGGGTTTTATCTCTCTGCCCATCCGTTGGACAGGTACAGAACCCTTATAAATCTTCTGAAAACCCCACCTATCTCACTGTTATTAAACGAAAAAGATGTGCAGGGAATAAAAACATGTGGTATAATTAAGGGGATTAAGAAGATAGTCACCAGAAAAGAAGGCAAAATTATGGCCACATTTTTTCTGGAAGATTTCTCGGGAAAAATTCCTGTAACCCTCTTCCCTAAAACCTATGAAGAGAGTTTCCATTTTTTAGAGGAGGGAGCTTCTGTATTTATAGAGGGCAATCTTCAAACTGACTACTTCAATAATAACGAAACTCAAAAACTTCTTGTAAGAAGTATTACCCCTCTGGATTCCCTAGATGAAAATCCCAAGCTGAGATGCTATATTCTCATCCGTGAGGATGACAGAGATAAATTCAATAGATTAAAAACTGTCCTGCAAAATCATCCCGGAAAAAATCCTGTATCTTTTGCCATAAAAAAAGATGGAGAGAAGACAGTCAAAAATTCCAAGTTTCAAGTTTCTATATCCCCTGGATTCCTAGAGGAGATAGTGGAACTTATGGGAGCGGAGCAGATAGTGATTAAATAGGAGGATTATTACCATGAATAGTACTGTTGCATCAGCCAATGAGCTCATGAAAATTTTAGAAAAGGAAAATCTTACTGAGATTGCCTATGAGGAGGATGGAGTAAAGATTCTTCTCAAGAGAAATTATAAATTTGAAAAGATTTCTGCCCCAGTTGTAAAAGATACCCTAGGAAAAGCTCCTAAAGCTAAAAAAGACAACCTGCTGGAAATTCTTTCTCATAGAATAGGTGTATTTTATCCCAATAAGAAAAATGAGGAATCTGTTCTAATTCCAGGAGAAGTTGTAAAAGAGGGGGATGAGATAGGATATATCCTTACCATGGGTGTAAAAAATCCAGTTATCTCTGACTTTACAGGAACTATCACAGAGGTTCTTGTAGAAGAAGGAGATATAGTAGACTTTACAAAACCTATTCTGAGACTTAAGAAATAACCATTTGGAGGAGATAAAATGTTTAAGAAAATTCTTATAGCAAATAGAGGGGAGATTGCTGTCAGAGTAATCAGAGCAGCTAAAGAGCTGGGAATAAAAACTGTTGCTGTTTATTCCACTGCCGATAAGGAGAGTCTCCATGTTCAACTGGCTGATGAGGCCATCTGTATAGGAGGAGTTGCAAGTAGCGAGTCCTATCTTAAAATTTCAAATATCATAGCTGCCGCTGAAGTTACTGGGGCTGACGCTATACACCCAGGTTACGGTTTTCTCTCTGAAAATGTTAAATTTGCTGAGATCTGTCAGCAGCACAATATCACTTTCATAGGACCTAAATCTGAATGCATCACAAAAATGGGAGATAAGGCTACTGCAAGAGCTACAGCCATCGAGAATAAAGTTCCCCTTACAAACGGTACAGGTATCATCGCAACTCCTGAGGAAGCTATGGAGGTAATCCATGAGAAGATTGGTTACCCTGTTATGATTAAAGCCACTGCTGGTGGTGGAGGAAAAGGGATGAGAATCGCCAGAAATGACGATGAACTCCTGACTAATATGGTTGCTGCCCAAACCGAGGCCGGAGCTGCCTTCGGTAATCCAGATGTATATGTGGAGAAGTTTGTAGAGGATCCTAGACATGTGGAGATACAGATACTGGGAGACAAGTTTGGAAACGTTATCCATTTGGGAGAGAGAGACTGCTCTATCCAGAGAAGACACCAGAAACTTATCGAAGAAGCTCCTGCATTCTCTGTACCAGCCAAAGTAAGAAAAGAGATGGGAGAAGCCGCTGTAAGACTGGCTAAAGCTATAGGATACGACTCTGCAGGAACAATAGAATTCCTTGTAGACAAGGACAACAAGTTCTACTTCATGGAGATGAACACAAGAATTCAGGTGGAGCACACTGTTACAGAACTTGTAACAGGATTTGACATCATCAAGCTTCAGATAAAAATTGCTGAGGGAGAAAGACTGAATATAACTCAGGATGACGTGCATCTTTTTGGACACTCTATCGAGTGCAGAGTAAATGCCGAGGATCCTTCTCAGAACTTTATGCCTTCTCCAGGAGTCCTTACAAAATATATAGCTCCAGGAGGAAACGGAGTAAGAATCGATTCCAATGCCTACCAGGGATATGAAATCTCACCTTACTACGATTCTATGATAGCTAAAATAATTGTTCATGATATCAACAGAGAAACTGCTATTGCAAGGATGAAGAGAGCTCTTCAGGAGTTTATTATCGAAGGAGTGGACACAACTATACCTTTCCACCTAGAGGTTCTGGAGAATGAAAAATTCCGTGCAGGAAAAACTTCTACAAAATTTTTAGAGGAAAACTTCACAAAATAATGTATTATAGTGTATAAATATTATTTTTTATCTTTAATGGGAGGTTATTACTATGAATGAACTGGGAAATGTTAGAATTGCTGATGATGTGGTAAAAACTATTGCTGCCAAAGCTGCTGCTGATGTAGATGGTGTTTACAAGCTGGCTGGGGGAGTTGCTGATGAGTTCAGCAAAATGTTGGGAAAAAAGAGACCTACCAATGGAGTTAAAGTTGAAGTTGGAGAGAAAGAATGCAACATAGATGTATATATCATCGTGGAGTACGGATACCATATCGGGGATGTAGCTACTGAAGTTCAAAAAGCTGTTCTGGATGCTGTATCAGGAATCACAGGGCTTAAAGTTATCGAGGTAAACGTTTTTGTTCAGGATATTAAGGTTATCACTGACGAAGATCTTGAGGCTGAGACAACAACGGTTCTTTAATTAAAAAAAATTCTGAGGCGTTTAGTTACGCCTCTTACTCTTTTTTGTGAAGGTGGGAACAGATGAAAAAATTTATATTTTTTTTAGCGTGGGTGGGAATATTCTTCCTGGCTCTTACAGGGATTATCTATGTTATTTACCCTGACTATATTCTCCAATTCAGTCTTTCATCTTTCATGTTAAAGGCTATTATTCTCAACATCTCCCTTGTCTACATTATTATAGTTTTCATGAAACTCATGAGCAACTTTAAAAAAAATAGGGATTATGAGATTAAAACTGCTGACGGAAAAGTAGCAATCTCTGAATCGGCAATAGCATCCATGACAAGAGAAGCTGTTTCTTACGATCAGGATATATTTGTAAAAAAAATCATCTCTTCCAACAGCCGTGGGAAATTCAGACTCTCTCTTCATCTGGAGAGCTCTTCAGATATTAACCTCTCAGAGAAAACCTCTAGATTACAGTCTGTAATCAGAAGTTATTTTCAGAGTAAAGCTGGAATTGAGCTTGACAGTATTGAGTTAAAAGTAGTAAAATTACTGGATAAACATAGTTAGGAGGAGAATATGCTTGAGGAGTTTATAACGAATTTTTTAGAAAACAGAAAAAGATATTTTAGGTGCATAGTTGCCTTTATCTTGGCCCTTATATTTGTAGAATATGGTTTCGTTAAAATGATCTTTATTCTTCTTGTGTCTTTTTTAGGCTACATCAGTGGTGCTCCTAATTTTGTGGAAACTTTGAAAAAGCTTTATAATGAGAAAAATAACAATTAAACAGTTGATGAATGTGAGGGAAAATTATGAGTAGAAAAATAGCAAGACAGGAACTTTTTAAAATAGTTTTTGAAGCTGAGATGAACAACGTTCTTCCGAATACACTTTTAGAAGAATTTTTAAACAGAGATGAGATTATCCTCTCTGCCAAAGGAAAAGAATTTTTAGCTGCCTATGTAGAGGGAATCTCTCTGCACAATGAGGAACTAAATACTCTTATCAATGAAAAAATGGAAGGGTGGAACCTGGACAGAATAGGAAGCGTAGAGAAAGCTCTGCTTAAATGTGCTGCCTATGAACTGAAGTATGAGACAACTGGTCATGAGATTATAGCCAACGAGGTTATTGAGCTGGCTAAAATTTATGGTGATGAGAAATCCCACGAATTTATAAACGGTGTTTTAGCAAATATAATTAAGGGATAGGTGACCTCATGAACAACAATGATATTTTAAGAAGACTTAGATTTGCACTGGATATCCCAGATGTAAAAGTGGTAAAGATATTTGAACTGGGAGGAAGAACTCTCACAATTGAAGAGGTTAAAAATATCCTGAAAAAAGAGCATGAAGATGGTTATCTTGGATGTAACAACCATATGCTTAAGGATTTCCTCAATGGATTTATAATCTACAGAAGGGGTCCTCTGGAAGTTAAACCTGGAGCAACACCACAACCTGAAGAGGAGTTCCAGAACAAAAAAAATTCCAACAACAACAACCTTATACTTAAAAAGCTAAGAATCGCTCTAGAGTATAAGAGTGATGATATGCTTAAGGTATTTAAGCTTGGAGGAGTTGAGCTTTCTGAATCTGAGCTTTCAGCACTTTTCAGAAAAAAAGATCACAAAAACTACAAAGAGTGTGGAGATAAATTTATAAGAGTTTTCCTAAAAGGGCTAGTTACCCTTTACAGAGGAGACGAACTGTAATTTTTTATTCTATACCATAAAAAAAGAGGCTAATCCTCAGAAAGTAGATTTTTTCTACATCTTGGATTAGCCTTTTTTTTTATATTATAGTACCAGTGCCGAAGCTCCCATAATTCCTGCATCATTTCCAAGCTGACTCAGTTTTATCTCCAGTCCCTTTAAAGTTATAGGAAGAGCATACTTTTCTAGCTTCTCCTTTACCCTTTGAAGAAGTATATCTCCAGCAAGAGCAACTCCTCCCCCTAGAATAATAACCTGAGGATTTACAAGATTCAACACATTTCCCAGTCCAAGAGCTACATATTCAGCCTCATAGTCTACAAGTTCTAAAGCAAATACATCTCCCTCCTTAGCTGCATCAAAAACTGTTTTTGCCTCTAATTTAGAAAGATCTCCCCCTATCATCTTATAGATAAGATTATTTTTGTTTACAACCAGTCTAGAAGCTGTCTCCCGGATAAGACCTGTAGCTGAAGCGTAAGCTTCCCAGCAGCCCTTCTGCCCACATCCGCAGAGCTTCCCCTCTCTCTCTACCTTCATGTGTCCTACCTCTCCTCCTGCTCCCTTATATCCTGAAATAAGATTCCCATCTACATAGATTCCTCCTCCTATTCCAGTTCCAAGAGCTATCGTCACGCTGGATTCACTTCCTCTTCCAGCTCCATATTTAGCCTCTCCTAGAGCAATTACATTCGCGTCGTTATCCAGCTTTACATTTTTTACTCCAGAGATATCTTTCATAAGCTGGCTGGCATTTATTCCTGTTTCCCAAGGAAAATTGGCAAAAAATCCAACTATTTCCTGATGTTCAACCGGACCAGGTATACCTATTCCTATCCCCTCTATCCTTCCAGAATCTACTCCCAACTCTCCAGCCAGATTCTTTATTGTCTCCCAAATTCTGGTAAAAGTCTTCTCTATTCCCTCTTCTGAGAGAGTTTTTATAGAAATACTTTTGAGAAGCCTTCCCTCCTCATTCAGTATTCCTATCTTGCTGTTTGTCCCCCCTAAATCAACCCCTGCTACATATTTCATACCTTCTCAATCCCCTTTTATATTTTTATTTTTGATTATATACATCTGAATCTTTTTCATCCTTTTCCTCCACAAGATGAACATCCATCTGTGGGAATGGGATTGTTATTCCTACACGGTCAAAGGCTTCTTTGGCCATCTCTGTAGAATCAAAATGCACAGTCCAGTAGTCCTCATTTTTGCACCATACTCTATAGAGTATATTTACCGAGCTGTTTCCCAGCTCCTTTACCCTTATGGTTTTTCCCACAGTATGAAGTATCTTTTCATGGGAATCTGCTATAGTATTTAATATCTCGATAGCTTTACGGAAATCATCGCTGTAAGCTATTCCAAATATAATCTCTACTCTTCTTACCTTATTGGCTGAATAGTTGGTTATATGGTTCATCACTATCCCTCCATTAGGTACAAATACCTTTTTATTGTCTATGGTATTGAGTTCTGTTGAAAAGATAGATATAGATTCTACCTCTCCTGTCTTATCTCCCACCTCAATAAAATCTCCTATCTTATATGGTTTAAATACCAGGATTATAACCCCTCCCGAAAAATTGGCAAGAACGTCTTTTATTGCAAAACCGGCTCCCACCCCTGCCGCTCCGAATACAGCCGCTATTGAGGTTTCACTTATTCCAAAAACCCTGAGTATTATCATAAATATTACAGCATAGGAAAAAACCTTAAACATGGAAGAGATAAAAGCTATCAGAGATTTATCCATCTTCTTTCTGTTTTCAAACTCCACTATCTTCCTGGCTACTGTATCTATAATTCTTTTGGAGATAACAAATATTAAGACGGCTATTCCCGTTCGGAATAAACCTTTAAATACAAAATCTAATGCCAATTTCCCCACATCTTGATTCTTAAATAAATTTATAATTTCTGAAATTAATGTCACATCTTGAACTGCCTCTGCCATATGTCCTCCATTTATTATATTCTTGTTTCAATATTGTTTCAACCCTAATTTAACTTTTTCTGAAAGAAAGTGCCTCTAATAGATGTCTTTTTTCTATTGTTTCGCTAATTTCTAAATCTGCTATAGTCCTGGCTACTCTTATAACCTTATGAAAAGCCCTGGCCGTAAGCTTGAGATTCTCTCCGGCTATTTTCAAAAGCTGGAGGTTTTCCTCTTTTAAGTAACAGTATTGCTCCATCTCCCGAGGAGTTATATCACCGTTTAACTTTCCTTTCCCATATCTTTCCCTCTGTATTTTTCTAGCTCTTGCCACTCTCTCCTTTATGGCTTCTGATTTTTCTCTCTCTACGAAATTTTTTAGGAGCTCCTCCTGATCTACTTTTTTTATCTCAGCATAGAGATCCATCCTGTCTACTATTGGGCCTGAAAGTTTTTTTCTATATCGTTCTATCTCATGGGCACTGCATCTGCATTGATCTCCCGATTCAAAAAGTAATCCGCAGTTGCAGGGATTGGTCGCCCCCACAAGAATAAATTTTGTAGGAAAATCTAAACGGTACCCTGTACGGCTCACAGAGACTTTTTTGTCTTCCAGAGGCTGTCTCAGACTCTCTATCACATCTTTAGAAAATTCAGACATCTCATCTAAAAAAAGAACTCCGTTATGTGCCATGGTTATCTCTCCTGGTCTTGGATTCCTTCCACCTCCTATTATAGAACTTATGGTACCAGTATGATGGGGCGAGCGGAAAGGCCTCCTTGTCACAAGGGGATTTTCTCCACTTAACTCACCCATTATACTGTATATTCTGCTCGATTCTATAATTTCCTCCATTTCCATCTCTGGGAGTATAGTCACTATTCTTTTGGCCAGCATGGATTTTCCTGATCCTGGAGAACCTGAAAGAAGTAGATTGTGTCCTCCTGCTGCGGCTATCTCTAGAGCTCTTTTGGCACTCTCCTGTCCGCATACTTCACTTATATCTATGGAGAATTTTTCCTCCTTTTTTATAATTTTCAGATTTTCATCTCCTCTTTTTATCTCTATCTCTTCCTTTTCCATCTCACCTGTAGAGATAAAATGAAAAAAAGTTGTCAAGTTTTTCACTCCTATCACATCTATTCCCGGTATAGCTCCTGCCTCTTCCATATTGTCCCAGGGTACAACTATCCCCTTAAAACCCAGCTCTTTTGTCAGAATAGCTCCCCCTATTACTCCCCTCACCCCTTTTACATCTCCGTTGAGAGCTAGTTCTCCCATAATTATGTAGTTTTCCAGAATTTTATTTTTATCCTGTATATACCCCATTCCCACACCTAGTCCGGTACTGATTGCCAAATCAAAATGGGAGCCCTCTTTTCTTATGGAGGCTGGGGAAAGATTCACAGTTATTTTTTTAGGAGGCAACTGATATCCACTATTTCTCATGGCAGTCCGTACTCTCTCTCTGCTCTCATATATTGTGGTATCCCCCATTCCAATAATACTCAGTTGAGGTAACCCTGAGCAGATATCTATCTCCACCTCTACCAGATAATTTTCTATTCCCGTATAGCTTGTGCCCATAACTTTAAGATTCATTCCTTACCTCCCTTTTATTTTCACTTATATACAGTATCTTTTATTGTTTTCCTACATTCTAAAAATAGTATCCCAATTTTTTAAGAATTTTTTAAAAAACTTGTTGACTTTTCACCCAAAAAGTAATATACTTAAAACATAAATGAAACGATTACAAATTTAAAAAAATTAAGATAAATTTATAGGGGGTATTAAATTATGAAAAAATATGTATGTAATGTTTGTGGAGAAGTTGTTGTAGAGGGTGTAACTCACTGTCCTGTATGTAAGGCTGGAGCTGATAAATTTAAAGTTTTAGAAGAGTCTGCTACTAGAGTTTGGGCTACTGAGCACAAAGTTGGAGAGGGATTAGCTTGTGGAGATGAGGAGATCATATCTGGTCTTAGAGCTAACTTCCAGGGAGAGTGTACTGAGGTTGGAATGTACCTAGCTATGTCTAGAGTTGCTGACAGAGAGGGATACCCAGAAGTTGCTGAAGCATACAAAAGAATAGCTTTTGAAGAAGCTGAGCACGCTGCTAAATTTGCTGAACTACTAGGAGAGGTTATCTCTTCTTCTACTGCTGAGAACCTGGCTATGAGAGTTGAAGCTGAGTACGGAGCTACTTCAGGAAAATTCGATATCGCTAAGAGAGCTAAAATGCTAGGATTTGATGCTATCCACGATACAGTTCATGAGATGGCTAAAGATGAAGCTAGACATGGAAGAGCATTCCTTGGACTTCTTGAGAGACACTTCGGAAAAAAGAACTAATTTTATATTAAGAAAATATTTTTAGTATAGGGAGTAGGTCAACTACTCCTTTTCTTTTATTTAAATATATGCTAAAATTTTGTAAATCTTATCATTGAAGGAGACTTATGAAAATTTTATTTCTGTTCTACTTATTACTGATTATGAATATTCCAGCCTTCGCCCAAGATGAGGTCCTACGGGGAAAACTTCCCAACGGATTTTCATACTACATTCTAAAAAATTCCAAACCTGAAAAAAGAGCCTCTCTCAATCTGGTTATAAAAAGCGGTTCTCTGAATGAAACCGAAGAACAAAGAGGTCTGGCTCATTTTCTAGAGCATATGGCCTTCAACGGTACTTCTGGCTATCCCAAGAACGAACTGGTAAAATATCTCCAGTCTCTGGGACTCTCTTTTGGGGGGGATCTCAATGCCCATACTGGTTATGATGAAACTGTATACAAACTTCAGATTCCAACTGACAGTGAAAAATCTCT
>JBOFCM010000048.1:0-1359 GCA_051646055.1 Fusobacteriaceae bacterium | reverse complement strand
CCTTCCATCCCTCCATTCATCTACCATCCATCCCTCCATTCATCTACCCATCCATCCACCTATCATTACTTCTGTTTTCAGTCCATCCATCCATCCATTCATCCCTCCATCCATCTACCATCACTCCATCCATCCCTCCATTCATCTACCCATCCATCCATTCATCTACCATCCCTCTATTCATCTACCATCTATCCATCCCTCCATTCATCTACTAATCCATCCCTCCATTCATTTACCATCCATCCATCCATCTACCCATCCATCCACCTATCATTACTTCTGTTTTCAGTCTATCCATCCTTCCATTCATCTACCCCTCCATCCATTCATCTACCCACTAAAACTATCACTAACTCTGGACCCTCATACTTTCACTCTCTACTACTCATCTACAACCCTTCCAGAACCCTACGCTCAGCTAACGAACGCCGTCTGGTGGTACCCTCACACAAAGGCAACAAATCTCTCTTTTGTTCATTCTCTTTCTCTGCTCCTTTCTGGTGGAACAATCTCCCAAATTCAGTCAGGTCATCAACATTCCTCACCAGCATTCAACATTCCTCATGTCCTAACACTTCCCTCCCTCTCTCCCTCTCCCTTCTTTCAATCCTTTTCTCCACCTATTATTTATTTTAAAAACAAAAACAAAAAAAACGAACTAACCACTTTTTCCCCAGCAGGTTATTTTCTAGGACTGTGAAACTTTGTGAGCTCAAACAAAGCACTTATTATGTACAACTGCTTCCTCGTTGTGACCTTTTCACTTCAATGTTCTCCTGATTTATTCTTTGGATAAACACGTCTGCTAAATACCTAAATGTAAATGTTTTGTACCCATCCATCCATTCATCTAGTGAAACAACTGAGGTGTCCTTGAGCAAGACACATTAACCCCCACTGCTCCCAGTGTGTCACTGGTCAATTGTAAGTCGCTTTGGATAAAAGAATCTGCTAAATGAATAAATGTAAATGTAAATCTACCCATCCATCCATCCCTCCATTCATCTATTCATCCCTCCACCTATCATTACTTCTGTTTTCAGTCCATCCATCCCTCCATTCATCTACCATCCATCCATCCATCTACCCATCCATCCATTCATCCCTCCACCTATCATTACTTCTGTTTTCAGTCCATCCATCCATCCATTCATCTACCATCAATCCACCCCTCTATCATCTACCCATCCATCCATTTATCTATTCATCCCTCCACCTTTCATTATCTTTGTTTTCAGTCCATCCATCGATTCATTCATCTACCATCCATTCATCCCTCTATTCATCTACCCATCTATCCATTCATCCATCCCTCCATCCATCCATCCCTCCATTCATCTACCATCCATACCTCCA
>JBOFCM010000047.1:0-77255 GCA_051646055.1 Fusobacteriaceae bacterium | reverse complement strand
ACTTCAAATTACAAACAAAAGAATTCCCTGCTGACTGGCAGGACATGTCTGAACCATGTGTAGTCAAATACACTCGTACAGGTAGTGCATACAATGCATTAGCTGGTATGAAGCGTAACACTCAAATGATGGAAGCTGCATGTTCATTGATAGCCTTTTGGGATGGTCACTCAAGAGGCACTAAAGACATGATAGATAAAATGACTAAAGCTAATAAACGTGTTCGTGTAATCAAATACTAATATCTGAACCAATAAGGATAACTATAATGGGATACCATAAGAAAACTGTAATCAATCACGTACTAACTAAGATTCAAGATAAGGAAGTATTACCTGCTAGTGTAATAGCTAAGAATTTAGCTATTGAGTCTTATGTTAATGTTAACTTTCATGCACTACGTAAGAGTGGTAAAGCTACCTGTATTGATTTAATGGTAGCTGCTCTTAAATGCATTAATTCACAAGGACTCATTGGCTTAACTTTAAATGATGTAGCTCGTACATCAACATTTAATAATCGTAGTGGTGCATACCGTTACTTCACTAGTCTTGAGGATTTACTCAAGCATACTGCTAAAGCATTAAGAGATGGTTTACTAGCTGATACTGTTGTAAGTGCAACTATCACTAATGAAGAACAATTCTTAATGGCATACGTAGTTATGCGTTCACAAAAATCTTTAATTAATTCATTTGAAAAATTAATAACTAAATAGGATTAAACAATGAGTAAAACTACTACTGTGTTCTTATTATTATCTCTAGCATTTGTAAGCTTAAGTACTGGTGTTCGTTTAGCTACACCTGATACACCATTTCAAGAATTCACTGAAGCATATGATGATGGTTATTTCCAAGGGTACAATGATGCTATGGCTGAAATAAAAGCTAAATACCCTAACATTGTCGTTGACTGAACCAAAGGAATATTATGTTTAAGTTCTTACGTAATACTGCTCTAATTATATTAGCTCTAAATGGGCTAATTGGATTACTTGCTTGGATAACTGATGTTGGCCCATCTATTGGTATATTCCTAGTTTTAATTCCAGCTATTGCTTTATGCATTACTGTTACACCACATTTACCTTATTTAACTGGTAAAACTATTAAGTATATACGTACTGAATTTAAACGTGGCTCAAATTAAATAATACTGAACCAATGACTATTATGGTTATTGGTTCTATTACTCTATTGGATAGGTTAAATGTATAAGTATATCTTGCTATTTGTTGTACTAGCTATGTCTTGTAGTACTAAAGCTAACACCACTTCGTGGAGTGTTGCTCAACGTTGGAATCTCAATAAAAACAATGTCTTAAACGTACCTGCACATAGTGAAAGCAACAAGAGAATGGGAGTAGCTGTATACTTATCTGATGATAAGAAAGACTACAACTTCTATTTTATGTACTTGGATGTAAAGTGTAACCCTAAGACATTCAAGAATGAGAACCAACTATTAAATGTGGATGATATGGTAATGGAGTTTACTGCATTCTGTACCCCTACCAAACGTATGGCATACCATACTATTAGCACCGATGATAATTTAACATTATTCATGAAATTCATGATGCAGCGTAGTGTAACTGTAGATTTAACTACATATTCCACTCGTGGATTCATTGAGTTAGCTAATAAACAGCTAAGTAAATAAAGCTATCGCTTTATAACTGGATAAGAGCTAGTAGAAATACTGGCTCTTTTTATTTGTATTGGAGAAACATCATGTCCTTATTAACTCGTAATACTGCTAGTGCTGAATTTATTACTAAAATGCAAAATAGGTTGGATACTTGGTGCCCTGAGCTTAAAGATATTAAAGCCAGTCCAAAGAAACAACCAAGAAAGAAACCAGTAAAGAAACCTGTAAATACTGAACCAGCTCCACAAGAGACTACACCTTATGTAACTCAACTTAAACAGCAACAAAGACCTGTATCTACTAAACCAGCTTATGTAGCTAAACCCGGTGAAATTATATTGTAACCAACCTCCGGTTGGTTTGGTAAGTATATCTAACTAGGTGCAAAAGGAGACTGTTATGAGTAACGCTAAATTAATCATTGCTAGTCAATTCACATTGGATGTGAAATCTCTAGCTAGTTATCTATTGGAATGTGTTGCTGAAGATTGGGTTGATAATAACCCAACTGTTATGTTGCCTGTTAATTATGAACGTGATTCTGTTGCTGATTGTATTCGCTCAGTAATCTACATGTTTAACTTGGTAGGTATTGAATATCATGCCTTATGGCAAGACTATTCTGGCCCTTGTGTAATACGACATAACTTCTTTGGTAAGTATAACTCTTTAGCTGGTCAGAACCGTTATATCAATATGGCTAATGAAGCTACCCATGCAATTATCATATGGGATGGTACTGACCGAGACTTAGAAGTCCTGATGACTCAAATGAGACATCAAGGTAAGAAACTTAAAGTAATTCTTAAATAAGGAGCTTCGGCTCCTTTTCTATTAAATAAATGGTGTGTTTATGAAATTCCCTTTAGATATTGTCAAACGTGCAGAGATCATTATTGAGCGGTACAATCGTAAAGAGATTCACGCTAAAACTCTACATGGTAAGAAGTACAAGAGCCTTGCCGTTGGCAAGCATTATAGATTGTTGAACCGAGGTAAAGAGTGGGAACTGATGTCTCACTCTGATTACAACAGACGCATAGATCGTCACTGAGGCTGATATGCCAAGATCATTGTTAATGTTATCGGTAATGGGTGCTTTGGCACTCATTGCTGTAGTAGCTGTAACTATACTAATCCAATATGTTATTCCCATCTTCATTGGGATAATTGTGATTGTATGGGCTTATTTCAAACTAGATGCTAAATCACCCAATTAGGGGTGGTTTAGCCTTATTTTTTCTATATTTCAACCATAGGCTAACTGCCTATTTTAGAGGTTAGCTATAGGCTAATGAAACTAATCCAAACGTATACCCATGGCAAGCCTCTCAAACCAAGTATGAACACCAGAAGGGTGTTCATACCTTATGACAAGGTTTACACATTAAGAGTGTTTACCTTAGATCCACTAGAGCTTAGCCATTTGCATCCTTATGACTTATGGAAGCACTCATACATACCATCACCAAGAGGATTAGCATCATCTTATTAGTACAATCATATCGGCTTAGAAAGCCAGAATATGGCTCACCTGAGAGCCGTACCAGAAGATATGTGGTACACAAAGGAATAGTGTACCGCTACAACCCACCTCAAGATGTAAGCCTATGCAAGTCTCTTGCTTACTCAAGTGTAGATGACCTATCTACTGTCAGTCGTAACTTAGTCCCTGTAGAAAGACCAAACCAATGAAACTACATAGAACATATAAGAGAGTTGATGTAGTTGATAAACCTGATACTACACTGTATCGCTATGTTCCTTTTGATCTCTATTACTACTGGTGGAATCCTTCCTCTAATAGACCAATAGTTAAAAACTACAACAGCATAAGTATCTTAATGACTCATATCCTTAGAGGTAGCTGTGTGCTTGTTGAGAGGCCAAGCGAATGCAACTAATACCTGTGTATGAAGTCAATGCGGGGAGTAGAATGACCCCTTGGTCAATGAGAAGAAGATTCTCCATATATACCCCTGAAGTATATACATGGAATGATCTAACTCATGACGGTTTAAGAACATCAGACTTTAAGACTGAAGATGTTAAAGAGGATATCGAAAGAGGTTACTTTGTGAGGTTAGACAAATGCAACTGTTAAAAATGCATATAACTTCTCTAGGTAAAACACTTATTGACCATGGCAAACACACAGTGGAAGAGGTCAATAGGTATGCTCAACTAGGTGAAGTAGTCTATGCCTACTATCCTAGAGAAGGCCCTAGAAAAGGTGTAGAAAGATTTGGAACTACCCATCTAACACTAATTGGTATTAGAACCAATGGACAACAAGTTTACCATCCTGTCAAGAAACCATCCCAATGCAATTGATATCTACATACCGTAGAACTGCCCCTAATACTGAATCAACTGTCAAAATCACTTATGTTGAATATGGGACCAGATGGTATTGGTTCAACTGCGATATGAAATATGTAAGAGCATTAAGAGTTAATTCATTGAATATCTCACTATTTCATGCACGTATCAAAAGTGGTGTTCTAATGCCCACAAGAAGGAACCAATGACACTTCTACCAACTTACCATAGACCATCAACTAATGGGCACTTACTGTATAGTAAGTACTGTAAATGTGTTGTAGTCAAATTAATGACAAAAGATGGAATGTTAGGAAATTCTGTTCTAAATAGGGAAAGGTTTCTTAAAGAAATTCACAGAGGTGTTCTCAAACGTATTCCAAGAACAAACCAATGATTCTACTACCTACCTATGTAAGACCCATCGTAACTAGAAAAGTACCCAACAGACCTATG
Source organism: Fusobacteriaceae bacterium (assembly GCA_051646055.1). Classification (GTDB taxonomy): domain Bacteria; phylum Fusobacteriota; class Fusobacteriia; order Fusobacteriales; family Fusobacteriaceae; genus JAGNZR01. The sequence continues at coordinate 72,824 of JBOFCM010000047.1, read as the reverse complement.
ATTTATGCCAAACACAATTACGATATATTCGTTAAGGCTGAGAATAGGATGCTTGGTTACTCTTATATGTCTACCCACACATTCAATGAGAGTAAGTTTAGTGGTTCTCTTGAACGTGCTAAAAGGGAGAACTAATGCAATTAGCACAAACATATTCTGTAGCTAATAAATTTGCAGTACCTACTACATGGAATGATGGAAGAGTATATGCCCCTTTAAACAATAAAGTATATACCTATAACCCACTAGTAAAAGATGCTTTACGCCAAGCTGGTATTACTTCAAATGCTATGAAAGAGAGCATTAATATGAAGCATTTCATACCTAAAGGAAGAGCTAATGAAGCTGATTAATATGTATGTATTCGGGAGAATTACTGGCTCCATGAATACAATAGGGGGTAGAAGATACTTCTTGTTTAGTAATCAAGTCTATTTGATTGATATACGCCTCTATACTCCCATTAGACAATCAGTAGTAACAGTCGATAACTTCATAGAACGTATCACTATGGAGTACTACGTAAGAGCACCTAAAACCGATGCAATTACTTCAAATGTATAAAATAGATAAAGATGACCCTGCATGGAAATTCTACAAATATGCTGATGTACCGAACCAAGGTATATATGGTATCAGAGGTTGTGCTGAACTCTTTGAAAGTCAGAACTCTTGGGAAGACTTACAAATGAAGGTTGGTAAATACCTGAAGAAGGTGGAAAGGAATGCAATTACTTGAAACCTATGGGCAAAGACGATACCAAGATGTTGGATACAAGAGAATCTTTGCTGGCTATGATGGTCTTGTATTCTCGCTGAGAGGTGAAATTGATGACTCTAAAAGTTATCTAACCGAAAGTGGGTACTCAATAGAGTACATGATCACTGTCATTGAAGAAGGACATTGGTTCAGGGTAATAAAACCATGATTCTATCTAGAACCTATAGAGCAAAATCCCCTGACTTTGATCAAACAGGGCTAATAATCAAAAGAATATACATGATGCATAGAGAGCATATATTCACTATTAGCTTTCACATTTGGTTCCATAGCTTTCATAGGCTTGAACCAAAATTAAATGTAAAAGTTGCTAGCTTCTATGAACATGTATTCAAGAAAAACTTAGTCCCAATGGGTAAAGGACAATCCCTTGAAATTCTTTAAAGGATATAAACCTATTAAAGACAATTCAATTGCTCGTTACTACCTACACCCAGATGAAACTCCAAAATTACTTGGTAATACCTGTTTAGGTAATAGCTGGTTATATGCATGGGAATTAAACATACAAATATCTAGTGGTATGCTGGTTCCTATTAAAATAGGTGAAAACCGTGCAATTGTTGAAGTGTTACCAACCCTGTAAAACTGCCTTTGAAAATGTTTTAAATAATGATGCTATGTGGCATTACTCTATATATAAAAAAGGAGTATATCGTTGGGGATTAGAATTCGACACTAATAAAATATTTAAATTAGATTCTAGCGGATTCTCTTATGAAGAAGTTATAGATGAAATTATTTATGGGAACTTATATAGAGCCAATAAAGAAATGAAACTATGTTATTAATAAAAACATATCAACCTGCTGAAGATGCATTCTCTAGTATGGTCAATAAACTAACCATGTGGCATTACGCAATATATAATGAAAAATTGTATCGTTGGGGACAAGTAATAGGAACCAAAAAGAAACTTACTATTAAATTAAGTACATTTGGTTATTTGGAAGCACAGAACCAAATTAAAAAAGGTAAGCTGTTTCCTGCTGGGAGAGAGATGAGAAAGTGCTATTAATCAAATGTTATAGAGCACTACCTCGTGCATTCAAAGGTACTTACAGAGACGGAACCAAAGCTCTCTATGTAGCACATCGTGCAAGAGTCTTTGTGATCAATAGTGTCAGTTATACCTTAAGACCAAGTTGGCATTCATTTGATGAGCTAAAGCTTGAGATTGTATCTAGGAAAGTAGTGCCTATGTACAAAGGAGAATTCATTGTTAATCCTAAGAAATATCAGAGCAGCTAGAAACAGTCGAAGACTCTGGTGTGAACTGGATGGAAAAGTGTATACATTCTATCTTGGAGTGAGACACTCTAAATTCCATAGAAGTGCATATGATAAACAACCAATACGTTGGGCTGAATTCAAAAAGTATGACACCTTCCCAATGAAAAAAGGAGATACCTTAGATGGTTCTAAAACCTACCTTTGATGCTTCTTCAAAGGAAATAGGCCACTATACTAGTAACCCTAGAATGTACTCTGCTTATAACGATAATGTGTATGTACTGATGGTTCAAAAACATCGTGGTGTTATTGCTTTATCTAAATCACGTAGAACTACTAAATTCATTGGTTATGAGTTATCTAAGGGATATCTTAATATACTTAGAAAAGGGGCTAATATCTTTGAAATTGATAAAGACCATTGTTAATAAAAAACCTATCTGTTTATCTCCTTATCGTGTTAGAAGTTATTTCTTAACTGATAATGGTATCTATACATTCTCCCCTGTATTAAGAAGAATCAAACGATCTAATCTAATAATGGATGAACTTATTGTAGAAATAGAACATCGAACATATCAAGACTTGAACCAAGGTGAAATATTCTATGAAATTGATTAAACCTAAAAAAGGATTATTTCAAGTAGCGGATAGATACTTTCCCTTTACTATACGTTCAGATGGTAAAGGTATTGAAATAGACCTATCTTATATATTTAGGGATTATATTGATAACAATGTATCTGCTACTGGTTCAATACTTTATGAAAGTAAAGGTATTCAAACTATTAGCTATGAATTAAAGAACCCTTATGAAAAACAAAATCAACTATACACTAAAATAGCAAAGACAATATTCTCATGAAACTAATTAAAACTTATGCTCCTAATACAGTACATAGGGCTACAATTACTGCTGTATATATTCTTAGCCCATTGGAAGAATTCTCTAGAATTTATACATTTGGTTCAGAAACTGAATATGCAACATTAGATTTCTTCCCTAGTCATCAACTAAGATTACTTCTTGCTGAGGGAAGGGTAGTACCTACCAAAGAGATTACAAGACCCAAGCTAACGCTTGATGATTGGAATCTTCCAGCTTAGAGGTAATTATGAAACGTGTTGGTGAATTAAAGATTGGTGTTGTTTGGAACAAACTCCCTAACCATGTGAACATGTACTGTGGACAAGGTTCACCGTTAGGAAATAAATATGCATTTGCATGTATGAACCATTCTGCTCGTGAATCTGCATGTAATATGTATCAGTTGTACTTTGATCAACAAATTAAGCTTATTGATTCTCCTGTATCAATAGCTGTAAGAGATATCATTACTCTATTAGAAAGTGGCAATGACGTTAACCTACAGTGCTTCTGTAAGCCTAATAAACGTTGCCACTGTGAGACTATCAAGAATCACATAGACTCTCTTAAACTTGAACCAAGAGATATAATCTTATGAAACTGGTTCGAGGTATGGCTTACCGTAAACCTACTTTAAAGATTGATAAAGAAAGCATTATCTATGGTTACAAATACAAGGTATTTGATTTACGAACCAGATTGATAAATGGTGAATATATTCCTGCTCTAAAACGTGGACGTAAATACACTTTAGGGCAGTATGCAAATCTCTTCCGTTATTCAAACTTCTACCCTGTCTCTATCAAGAATTAGCAGCCTCCGGCTGCTTCCTCGGATCTGTTGAAGTAGTTGATTAATGTGTTATCTGCTAGAGGAGCTAACGCTCCATTGGTGGATTAACAAAATCAAGAGCTAAGGCTATCGCCTTATATCTGGAAAACTTTCATTAATTAATTTGGAGTAAACATCATGGCTATCGAAAACAATGTGCAACCACAAGTAACTTCTACTGGTCGTAATCAGCGTGATGCTGAAGCGTGGCTCAATCTTCGTGTTAAAGATTCTTCCGGCAATTGGCACAACATTCGTGGGTTCATCCCATTGACCTCTGACAACAACGTGCATAAAGCATTGATGGTCAAAGGTGCTGCAAGTGAAGACGGTACTCCAGTAGAGATCGAACTGATCGGTACTGTAAACTTCGTGAAGAATGAAGAAATCATTCTGTAATCGAACCAACAAGGCCAATCCTTCGGGATTGGTCTTAGTTTTTTGGCATGAAATTACATTTCTTTAAAGATGCTTTTGAAATATGCATGTCTGATGACCCTGCACTTAATGGTGCATGGGAAGGCATGTTTACATTATCTACCTTAATTAAAGGACAACTCAGAATGAGTGAAGAAACCAAAGTAGAAAAGATTCTGGTTCAAGTAAAACCAAACAATGATGCTGCTCAGTTAGAAGCTATGCTGACTGAGTTTGAAGCCCATGGTTTGAAGCTGGAAGGTAACGGGATTATCTCTGTACCTAAGCTGTTTACTCACATCACAGACAAAGAGGAATTACTGTTTGTGTTTCCTAATCGTCAGGACTTTATGGTAGCTCTTGAGAAGGATGAATACGTAATCCTAACTCAGTAAGCAAACCAATAAGACCAATACTTCGGAACAGACCATGACCAATAATAACGATTCCATTAGTTTAGATTTGCTTGATACCCATTCTCTACAGCTAGCAGCAGAACAGATGTGTTCTAAAGCTAAGGTAAGGGAGATGGTTCGGGAAGATATTTATGAATGTGAGGAACTTGTAGCTAAGCTACATATGACCTCAGTTAGTATCATTCGTTGGGCTAATGAAGACCACTATGATGCAAAGAAAAGATCACTTGAGACTCTTCTTGAAGTCGATATTGAATCAATGCTCATTGATATCTTAGCTATCTTACTGGTGGCTTACCCCCCACATGTACCGTTTGAATTAACGGCTGTAATTGGTCTAGTGAAAAACTGCTTACCTTACCCTAATGAGGATGAGCAGATTAAGCGATGTGGTGAAGTAATATTCCACATGGCTAATTGTGACCTGCTAGGTATGCGCCCTGCATTTGCTAGCCCTACAGGTACAATAACCGTATATAACAAATATTCTATTGGTGGTGATACTGCCAAGTATATTAATCAAATGCGGTTTACCCCACCAATGGTATGCAAACCATTGGAAGTAACTAAGGCTAATGAATCGGGGTATCTAACTAAGGGACATGGTAAGAAGGTGCTTAAGCCTAAGCATATGCATAACTTCCCCATTAACTTAGTATCTATCAATAAGTTCAATCAGACTGCTTTAACTATTGATACTGAGCTTCTGGAACTTATCGAAGATAAGATGAAAATTGCTAAACCTAAAGCTAAAAAGAAGTATGAAGCAGAAGTAAACAAGAACAAACCAACCAAGATTAAATCTCTCGAATCTCGACAACGTGATTTTGATAAGTTGAAACAAGAAACTGCTGAAGTTTGTGAAAACTTAATTGCAGCAGGGAATGTGTTCCACCTTACTCACTTTTACTGTGGTCGGGGAAGAACATATTCTAATGGATACCATGTGGACTATCAGGGCAACCCATTCCGTAAGGCAATGGTAAGTTTTGTAGAAACTGCCCCTGTTGGTATTTCTGATGAAGAACGTTCTTTCTTTGAGGTGAGTTTATGAACCTGTATACCGATTTTGAATATTTACTGATTAACGTAGCTAACGCAGCTGGACACGATAAGCTTCTGTTTGAAGAGCGCATTGAATGGGCTAAGAAAAACGGTAGAAAGCTAATGTCGTTAGCTGATGAAGCTGATGATAAAGCTGCTTTCATTCGGGGTGTGCTTGAAATTCAGAGAGTCCTAAATGGACGGGAAACTAATCTTCCTGTTGGTCTTGATGCTACTGCTTCTGGCTTACAGATGCTGGCTGTTGCTAGTGGATGTATTATTACCGCTGGTAATGTTGGCTTGGTAGACCCTAACAAACGTTGTGACGTTTATACTGCTTGTGTTGATGGTATGAACATCTATCTACCAGTAGAACGTCACATTGGTTTAAGCCCTGAAGGTTTTACCCGTGCTGACATCAAAGACCCATTCATGACTCACTTCTATTTCTCTAAGGCTACCCCTAAATTAACCTTTGGGGATAAGACTCCTGAGCATATTGCCTTCTTGAAAGCTACTCAAGACATGGCACCCGGTGCATCTGAGCTAATGAATGATATTCATGGGGCAATGCTAGCTAATGGTGGTAAGGCTGCTCACACTGAGTATATGTGGTCTTTACCTGATTACCATACTGCACTAACTCGTGTATTCGTTAAAGATGATCTGAAGTTTGAATTAGAAGAACTGAAGAATGCTTCTGGTAACTCTTCGACCTATACTCACCGTGTAGAACGGAACCAACCTGATGATCGTAACGTAGCACTAGTTGCTGATACCACTCACAGTCTGGATGGATTCGTTGTACGTGAGATGCAAGGACGTATGAATTATGACCCTAACCGCTTATTAGCTGTATTGGGCATTACCAAAGGCTGTAAAGTCTCTGACCGAACCAAGATGATTAGTATCTATGAAGCTGACAAAGTATTACGTGAGATGGACAAGTACACTGGCAATGACAATGACTTGGCTCTTCTTGGTGAAGTTATTGAGTCAGTTATCTACAACCCACGGGCACCTCTCATTACTGTACATGATGAGTTTAAAACTCTAGCTCCGTACTGTAATCAGATGCGTCAGTATTACATTAATATCTTGGCTCAGATGGCTGAAAGCAACATCATGCAAGATATTCTTCGTCAACTGTATAAGAACCCTAACCTTATTTATCGTAAATATGGTAATGGCACCGAATTGGCTAAAGCTATTCGTGGCTCAAATTACGCAATTTGCTAACTATTAGACACCCTTCGGGGTGTCTCTTATTTTTTCTTTAACACGGACATAGATAGTCTATGGCTAAGCTAAAATTTGATAGATATCAAATAGTAAATAAGAAATCTCGTATCAGATACCTAGAAGATACTAAAACAGATAGAAAATACTATTTAGATAAAAGAAGTACTACAGGAAACCCAACTCTGCATACTATTCGCTTCTGCTTATTCTTGTGTTACTGCGGTACTGCTTTTGAAGCAAGACTAAGTGATGTTCGTGCAGAGAATACAAGAAGCTGTGGATGCAGATGGTATAATGACGTTAAAACATGATCGAAGCCTCCGGCTTCTAAGATGGTGCTATGATTAATATTCAGAACTTACAAAATCTAATTCATTCTATTGAATATGACTATGCTTCTGAAAGAATGTTGTTCAATACAGAAATGGAAGGTTATATCGTTCCATTTTCAGCTGTAAATATCTCCCTAGAGCCGAGCGAGATAGTCTCTACCTCTAGCAATCTGAAGGTAATCAGAAAGCTTTATGGTATTACTTCTAAGCAAATCTTAGATGGAATTTATGCAGTATGTCCGAATTTACAAGAGTCTTGGTAAAGGTAAAGAAGGATTCGACTACCTTACCTGACTATCTAGGAACATTTGGAGCTGAACCAAAGATCTGTACAGGATTTAGAAGCACTAAAGGTGCTTACTTTATTCCTCTAGATACTTTGGTTCAGCAAGGTTTCTCACTACCCGAAGAGATATACAACTGGGTAGGTATGGTCACAATTGAAGGTAAAACTTGTGTAGCCTTCTTCTCTAAAGAGGTAGAGATAATCGTTAATTAAGCCCATAGTTGTGGATACCTACAGCTATGGCCTTAGCTAATGCTACCTTGTTAAGCATAAGTACTTTCAGGTCTTCAATGTTATCAATGAATCCTGATTCTACAATGACACAAGGCATCTTGGTTTTACGGAGTATCAGCTCTCTAGTTGACTCCTTAACACCTCGGTCAGATAGTCTAAGTACTTTGACCATCTCTTCTTGAATAGACTGCCCTAGCCTTCTTCCATTCTTGGAACCAGTGTAATACAGGCACTCTGTACCAGTAGCATGACTATTGAAAGCATTACAATGCAACTCAACATGTACATCGCTATTGGTTTTATTAATTTGGTTCGGTAATTCATTCAAATTACCTCTATGAACCAAAGTTACCTTATTACCCATCTCTTCTAACTTCATCTGAACCAAGACAGATAATTCATAGTTAAACATATATTCAGTTACCCCGGTTACTGGATTAACTGCACCTGGATCTGTCTTAGAATGACCTGCACTTAAACTAATATTCATTGGAGTACCTCATGGATTTAAAAGGTGTTATTGCGTTAAGGGATAAACGTATAAGTGTACCTACTCTCGTGTTACTTAGAATCATCGATAACCTAGTAACCAGAACCGGTAGTGCATTTATCGGTGAAATCTCTGCCACTTACAAGCAGTACAGTGAAAGTAAGGGTGAGTATCGACACAAATCTGTGTATTCACAATTACGTGTACTAGAAGATAAAGGATTGGTTTACATGGATAAAGAAGGTAATTATAACAATTACTCTTTAACCAAGTCTGCCAAACAAATTTTAAACAACCGTGTATATAAATAAGGAATAACAATGGACTTCTCTCGTCTGCAAAATGCTGGTGCTCACGCTTCTACTCTGAACTTCTCTAAAGCTCAGGCAGTTCAAACTGGTCAGCGTATGAATTTCTCTAAAGAGAACCCTACCTGTAAGCAGGTACGTGTTGAGCTGTACTGGACTGGTGAGAATGATGGTGATGCATCTATCGTTCTGCTGGGTGCTGACAAGAAAGCACTGAAAGGTCTGGTAGACCCAACCAATGCTAACTCTACTCGTGGCATGGTTTGGTATAACAACCTGTCTGTTAAGGGTGTAGCTCACTCTGGTGATGCCCGTACTTCGGATAATGATCCATCTACTCCAGAAGAAACCATTAATGTAACTCTGGATCAGCTGGAAGCAGATGTAGATAGCTTGGTTATTGTAGCCTCTACTTACCCTAACCCGGCTGCACCAACCAAAGCTGTACCATTTGGTAAATTCCGTGACTGTAAAGTTATGGTAATTAACAACGAAACCAATGAAGTTATCTATGTTTACGAACTGGATGAAGACTTCTCTACCCACTCTTCTGTAGAACTGGCTTCCTTCTACAAGCGCAACGGTGAATGGATGTTTACTTCTATGGGCGAAGGTGTTGGTACATCTCCTGAAGCTCTGTCTGACATCGCAACTAAGTATGGACTCTGCTAATGCAATTGAATTTCACTAAAGTAGAAACAGGTCAAAGTCTTAACTTCTCTAAAGACTTCGGTAACAAGATTGAAGGTATCGTTTCCTTCAATTTGAACTGGGGTACTCTCAACGGCCGAGCAGTAGACTTGGATTCCATTCTGGTAATGGAACGTCGTTCTCAAGCAGCTATGCCATCAGAACCTAAACTTGGTTTCTGGGGTAAGACTGCTAAGTTCTTTGGGTTGGCCTCTACCCCAGAAGAAGTTGCACCTCAGCGTTCTATGACTGAAGTTATTTACTTCGGTAATCGCCGTACTAAAGGGGTTATTCACCATGGTGATGACCGTACTGGTGCATTCTCTGAAGGTGAATTCATTGAGATCGATCTGAACCAGTTAGATCCATCTATCAATGTTCTGACCTTTACTGTACTGAGCTTCTCTGGTCATAGCTTCGGTAAACTTCCATTTGCAGAAATGAAAGTATTCACCGGTAAACCAAGTAGCCCTAAGAAAGGTTTGGTTCACCACTCTCTAAAAGAGTTTAAAAACTCTACTATGACTGTGGTACTGGCCCAAATGAAGAAGATTGACGGTGAATGGATTATGACTGCTCATGCAATTGAATCTCAGTCTAAATCTGTTGATGCTTCTCCACGTTTAGCACGAGCACTGTAATGATTAATAAGTTCTTGAATAAAGCAAGTACTGCTGTTCTTTCTCGTTTGCCATCTGAAATGGCTCCAGAGAACCAATATGCAAAATCATTTGCTGCTCTACTATGCTTAGCAGTTGCTGCTGATAAAGAATTTGAAGAAGCTGAATTTACTCAAGCTTCTGTGTTCATTGAACAAGATTCTTTCTTACGTAGTCAAAACTTAACTGTTCGTACAGTTGAGTTTTTTAAGATGTACTGTGATGAAGCAAACAAAGTTATGAAGTCTAACACTGTTACTGACTTCCCTGCATTTCAAACATCTTTGATTGCTGAAATCCGTAAAGTACCTGATACCTACAAAGATATGTTGGCTGATTTGATTAGCCAGCTTACTAGCATTTCTTCTGGTACAGAAGCTGCTACTTTGAACCGTATCAATCTGTAATTCATAAGGGGATTAAGTTCCCCTTTCTTTAGGTGTCTTATGCATTCGTTAACTGTTGTAATGTTTTTGGTTCTGTCTATTGGAGCCTTCTGGATCGATCTGAAAGCACATAAGGATGATCATGAGATTTCCTTAAAAGATGCTGCTTTATGGTCTATATTCTGGGTAGGTATTGCTTGCCTCTTCGGTGGTTATTTATATGTCGCTGAAGGCTCTGAAATGGCAAGTTTGTTCTTTACTGGTTATGCCTTGGAAAAGGTACTATCAGTAGACAACCTATTCGTTATCATGGCTATCTTCTCTTGGTTCCAAGTACCTAATCAATACCGTCACCGTGTATTGTATTGGGGAATTATTGGTGCCATTGTCTTCCGTTTAATCTTCGTAGCAATCGGTACTTCCCTATTGTCACTTGGCCCACGGGTAGAAATCCTATTTGCTATGATTATTATGGTCACAGCTATCATGATGTTGAAAAACATCATTGCAGGCGATGAGGAAGAAGAAGAAGTAGACTATGGTAATCACTTAGCAGTACGTCTACTTAAGAAGTTTTATCCGGTAGGTAATACTATTGAGAACCATGACTTCTTGGTTCGTGAAGGTACTAAATGGATTGCTACCCCATTGTTAGCTTGCTTAATGGTAATTGAACTATCAGATGTAATGTTTGCATTTGATTCAGTGCCGGCCGTAATTGCAGTAAGCCGTGAACCAATCATAGTATTCTCAGCAATGATGTTTGCTATCCTTGGTTTAAGAACTATGTACTTTGTGCTTGAAGCACTTAAGAAGTACTTGGTTCACTTAGAGAAAGCAGTAGTAGCATTGCTATTCTTTATTGGTTTCAAACTGACTTTTAACTCGGTAGCTCACTTTGCTGGTGTACATGCAAAGATTGATTCTACAACTAGCTTGATGGTAGTAATTTCTGTTCTGTCCATCGGTGTGCTGGCAAGTCTGTTTGAAGCTAAACGTAAGTAATCTCCGACCTCCGGTCGGTGATGTGGTTAAAGGTGATTTACCTGTTTATTCTATGACTATCTAAGTCTGACGGATGAAAAAGGGAACAGGTAGGATTTCCATTAAGCCTATTCTTTGAGTAGGCTTATTGGTTCATCTTGTTATGAATCATCACTGTAATGAACACTGCTGATTTGATTACCCCTCTATCTCACTCCTCACACATAACTGTTCTCCCTTATCAAAATGGTTATGTTTTCGAGATAGAGGTCTTTTTAAAAGGTAGGTTCCTATCTTTCACAAAGACCAAACCAAGGAAGAAATCATGACTAAATTAACCCCAAATGTTGAAAACCTGTCTGAACAATTAATTCGTTTAATGACTCTGGCTGATATTCCTGAATCAGTACGTTTCTGCTCTAGTCAGGCTATTCGTTATAGCTTACCTGAAGAGAATAAATTACTGGGTATGTCAGCTATCTCAATAGAAAATGAATTTGGTTCAATTGAGGACCAGAAGTTATCTCTAACTATGAAAGAGGATCCTAGTGTAGTAAAAGAAGTACAACTTATGTTAGCACTTCTACATGTTCACTCTTTTAAGTTAAACTTATGGGATACTCACCGACAGTACTTCTTTGATATCCGTCATGGATTAGAAATATTGGAATATTTACGTCATAAACTTTGATTCTGCCCTTCGGGCAGTGGGGTGATAATGAATAAGAAATTTATTGGTTTAGTTATTGCCCTAGTTATCATTAGTACAATGATGTACTTCTTTGGGATTGAAACAGTTAATGAAGCATTGAAGGCATTAAATGTCTTCACTGCTTTCTTGTAAGAATCGTTCCACGATGCGAGAGTAGTAAGTCTGTACGCTAGTAACTCGATAAGAAGGTGTCCCAGCTATTGGTGGTAATCCTTGCCCAGTTTACGGGGAAGCATAGGACTTACAGGATGTTAGGGGATCTCTTGAAAAAGGTTTCTCAGCGTAAGTACGTTGACGGTATGCAATAACGATAGCAGTGTAGGTATCGGTACTCCATCGATATGACTACACCGTAAGCTCTACGATACAGAGCATACTTCTGGAAGTTCCCTTAACACCGGTTTCAGACTCATCATCTGCACACTCATTGTCCGGGATGTGAGGGAACTTCACAGAAGTATTGGTCTGCTTCGTCTGTGTGGTTAACAGTTATAAGCCCCTCTGAGAAGAGGGGTTATTTTTTAGAATCCAAGGAGAACCAAGTGACTACTGTACAATTGACCGAAGAACAAGAAGCTGAAGCTAAAGACGTTAAGTCACAATTTATGAAAGCTATGTCTGCCATTATGGATGGTGGACGTATCTTAGTTGTACCTCTTAAAGAAGATGAAGAGAAGAATCTCTCTGCTATTGAAGATGAGATTGGCGCTATGGAAACAGTTGATCTGGTAGCAATGATCATGCACGGTGGTATCACCGTAGATTCAGTACGTGAACAACCTTGCTCATGTGGACAGTGTGGTGCTACCTATACTGAGATGTTCGTTATTTTCAACTCTATGGGTGAAGGTCATGAACCTCCTCATAAGTTAGCCAGCATCATGATCAGTGACCCAAGTGTAGATAAGCACATTGCTAACGATGAACCAACAGAAGCAAAACCAGTAGTTCACTAATATGATTAGTGTAATGTGTTTCTTACTTGGTTTAGCTTTGTGTAGCTTAGTGGTAGTGATTAAGATGTTTAATCATCAATCCTACATGGTTCGCTACTATAAGTGTCTAACAGAAGTACTTCAGAAAGAAAATGATGAGTTGTATGAACGAACTCAGGAACCATTCTGAAGTATACCGGTAAAGGTAGGGTGTCCCAGGCAAAGGTGGTAAGCCCGGCTTAAGTTGAACCTATAACTAGACAGGGGATGCTTGAGAAGTGTTCGACAGGGGTTTTACAACATTTACCCCAGTACGTAGATAAACACACAATAACATTGCCAGTATAAATACTCATGCACCATGGGTAGGATTATACCGGTTGGTCTACGCTAAAGACTAGAAAGGGAGCTTATGCTCCCTTTTCTCTTTCTAACCATAATTCATATAACTCGATATAATCACTAGCAGAAGCCATATCGCCAGCAGTAACACATAAGTCATATTTCTCTCTACACCAATCACTTGCTTTCAACTGATTCACCATACTCTAGTTCAAGAATCATTTCTAAGTAATGTATAGCTTTTCTAATGTCTTCTGCACCATTCTTTTTACGATGTCTGGTTATGTACTTTAATACACAACCTTCAAAGTAATTTAGGTCATTAGCAAAGATGTACTGTACCGGTTGAATACCTGTTTGGTAATGAGTTCCACCCGGTTGTCTGTCTAATACGCCCATATCATCCTCTCCGTTAGTGAGGGGTATTGTAACTACAACAATAGGAAACACCAATGTCTAACGTAAACAAATCAATGACTGCTGTTGAACAAACTACTAAAGCTCTGGTTAAAGTTGTTGCTGATGCAACTAAAGTACTGGCTCAGATTGGTTCAGTAGCTGAAAACATCCCAGCTCAGCTGGATGAAGTAGCCCTGCTGCAAGGTAAGCTGGATGTTCTGTCTGAAGAACATGATGAGAAGCTGCGTAAGTCTAAAGCTGACTTGGCTCTGCGTGTGTATGAGAACGAAGACAAAGTTCTGACTGACCTGATGAAAAAACGTGGTTTCGCTACCATCACTGTTAATAACCTGCAAGATCTGGAAGAACAAATTGTTGTTCTGAAATCAGGCAACGAAGCAGAAGTTAAGAAAGCAGTAGCTATCGCTGTTAATGCTGCGAACCAAGTATCTACAGCTGAATTGCTGGCTAAAGAAGCTGAGTGGAATGTAACTCGTGCTGAGCTGGTAGCACAAGAACGTACTGCCCAGTCTACAATTGGTATGCTGGAAGCTCAGGTTGCTCAACTGCAACAAACCATCATTGATGAGCGTGAAGCACGTATTCAAATTGCTCAGGCTGAAGCTACCAAGCAAGCAGTAACAGTGAACACGAGCAGCAAGTAATGTTCAGTAAGTTAAATACCAAAACCAAAGCTCTATTGGTTCTGATCTTAGTAGTTGCCATTGCTTTAACTGGTACTGGACTCTTTATGAGTAAAGTACGTAGTAATGGTAAAACTACTTGGAAGAACTGGTGGACTTGTATTGGTGAAGGGCATTCTCTTAATCGTGAATCTGAATATAGCCCTATATTCAATACCTGTGTAACTTTACGTAAAAATGCTGATGGTACTATCACCAAAGTTAAAGCTAATTTAGATATTGGCTTAGAGGGTATTGGAAACTAACATAAATGTGTTAGTATCTATCTCCATCAGTATACGTGTTGTGAATTAGTGAGCTTATGGGGTGATTCGTCCTCTCTTCCATAAGCAAACTGAGATGAACTTTACATCTATAAAGAAAAGTACTGACTTTCGGTAGCATAATGCCTAATGCACTACACTTTAACTTTGCGGTTAGTTATTGTGTAGAGATGTTGAATCATAACCAACTCGAAAGTCCACTTGGTTCCTTAGCTCAGTCGGTAGAGCAGTTGACTGTTAATCAATTGGTCACAGGTTCAAGTCCTGTAGGAACCGCCATCGGTGATTAGGCAAGTGGTATGTCGCTTCGTTTGGGACGAAGAAATCGGGTGTTCGATTCACCCATCACCGACCAAATCTGCTCCCTTAGCTCAGTTGGATAGAGCAACGGCCTTCTAAGCCGTGGGTCACAGGTTCGAATCCTGTAGGGAGCACCATCTTCTAGTTTACTTTGTACTGCTCTCTGAGGGGTTACTCCTCCCTGCGATAACACTAAGTCCTGCCATTGGCTTAGTAACTCTCAGAGAGCAACACGAAGTATACTAATAATAAGTCTACTCTCCGTTACCCAATATTATAGGTACTCCTCGTGAGTACCTTTTTTTTTATCTGGAGACACCAATGTTCGGTATTAAGAAACTGTTCAAACGTACCACTAACGAAGCAGCAGCTACTATCGCTAAACTGGAAAACAAAGACATGATGGAAGCAGTTATTGCTGGTTCTATCCTTCTGATTTTTGCTGATGGCAACCCAGAAGAGTCAGAGTTTCAAGCTCTGAAATCTCTGATTAATGCTAACGAAAAACTGTCCCACTTTGGTGTTGAAATTGACAATACCATTGACCGTTTCCAACGCCTGATGCTGGCAGGTGCAAACCTTGGCCGTATCAAAGTAATGCAGGAAATCAAAGACTGTAAATATGACGGTGATGATGCTATCGAAATCTTCGCTGTATTGCTGGATGTAGCACAAGCTGATGGTGAAGTATCTGAACCAGAAGTTGCTGTGCTAAAAGCAGTTGGACGTGAATTGAATGTCCCACTGTCTATGTTTGGAATGGAAGGTTAAATTATGACTGTAAAAGTTATTGAAATTTCTTCATCAGAACAATTGCGTGCAATGCTTCAAGACCCAACTGTTCCTCATGAAGTTAAGAAAGCTGCTACTGAATCTATTGAGAAAATGATTACTTCTCAAATGACTCCAGAAGCTGCTGAACGTTTCCACCTGGAAACTGGTTCATTAGCAATTCGTGCAGCACTGACTAAATGCCGTGAAGATCTGCAGCTGGACTTCAAAATTGATGATGTACTGACTGTTATGGGTTTACCTCTGGTTCGTAAGATTACAGAAACTACCCCAGTTGATTTCATCAACCCTGTACCAAAAGCATAAATAAATGAGGAACCACCTGTGTTAATTAAAATCACTAATTCGTGCGGCATGGTGTGTAAGCATTGTATTAATGACTCAAAGCCGGGTGGTTCCCATATGAAGTTTGTAGACTTTCAAGCTTCAATAGAATTAGCCATCAAGAATAACGTACAAGTTATTATTATTGGCGGGGGTGAACCAACAGACCACCCTGGGTTCTATACCTTTATGGACTACCTAGTAGAGAACTTTAAAGGTGTAAAAATAGTAGTTACTCATGGATATTATCTAGAAGAAAAACCATATGATGTAGCTACACATAAGTTCCAAAAGTACCCTGATGTACTTTTCCAGATTACCAATGATAAACGGTATTATCCTAAGAGTTTATCATTTCAATCGGAAGCAGATGTCACCGGAGACTTTGATAACGTTAAAGTCTTCCGAGAACTTGGTGGAGCAATCTACCCTCAAGGAAGAGCACTCAAATATGGTAAGTCTCTACCGCAAAATCCTAATGTTCATCAAGGAACACGATGCTTTAATCTTCGTAGCATTTCTCGTAGTTTCCTCTCTAATTCTCTCTTGGACACTATTCGAGAACTTGAACTACGGGGAAAATTCTGTACTCCTTCGATTAGTCCTGATGGCTTTGTAGGTATGGGTGAAAGCAATAGCTGCCCACCTATTGGGCATGTCCGAACCAATGTAAAAGAACTTTATGAAAACATCTGTACCAGTCAATGTAATGACTGTGGGATGTTGAATAATCTATCTCAACAACATTGGGATGCTATTGGGTTCATTCCAGTAGAGTAGTAGTATGTCCCTGTCTAACTAACAGGGATAGCTATCATGATTGAAAAGTATGTTGCTCAGTTACTTGGTTTGATTGCATGGTCACATGTAGAACATTTAAATGAGAAGAACTGGGCTAAACATAAGATTCTGGATAAGCTTTATAAAGATTTACCAGAGTTGATTGATGTAGTTGCAGAAGTGCATCTTGGGCAGAATCCTACAGCAAGGATCCCAACAGCTATTACAATCACTGGTTCCAATGTTATTGCTACACTGGAAAAGTTTATTGTTATGGGTGAACAGGTTAAAGATAAGAACCCAACCCAAGATGCTACTGATTGCATCAATGATGTTAAGAAGTTCCTACGCAAGATTCAGTATCTCTATCGTATGAGCTAAAAGAAAGGGAGTACTTCGGTACTCCCTTTTTATTTACTATTGGTTTATCCCGGCCACTGTCTATTTAAAATGCATTACAGTTACCTAAACCAACAATAATATATTTCTTATCTCCATTATCATAAACAGCAGGAAATAAGGTTGCATACTTACCTCCTGGGATATCAAAGGTACTTAAAGAACTAGAAGAACCAAATATCTGATGACCAGATGGGGGAGTAAGCCTCATTACCCCAGAACCTTTGTTTACTACAGTAATAAGCCCACCTTCCCTTACATCATTGCTAGCTAAAGCAGTAGATGCATAAGGGGCAATGTTCCCCATATTAACAGTTCTAGTATTTCCTGATGTAGGAGTTCCTATAACAGTAGTAGAACTAGAAAAATAATCTTGAGATATATCCCCTGAAGTAAGAGCAGTATCTGCCCCAACACACTTAGTACTCGTTAAGGTATTACCATTTACAAGACCAAGGGCAAAACCATTGATAAGATCATTCACTTCATCAGCAGTTTCTACCGAGCACTCAAAACCATCTCCACTAGCATTAACAATCATATAGGTTCTAGGGGTGATAGTAGCGGGAAGCATATTGCCAATAGCTTCTTGAGCTAGCATTCTAGTTTCCATTGCTTGATCAGCTGCTTCAAGTAAAGGAATCTTAACCACATGATTTCTTACTACCGGGTCTAAGGTTATAGCTACATTGTATGCTTCATTAGCATCATTTTGAGCTGAAGTAATCCTATCATTATGGGAACCAATAGAAGATTGTAGAGAAGTGATATTAGTTTTAGCAGTGTTCAAATCAAACTCTACAGGAACCAATCTGTTTAATGCAGAGTTAGCTGTACCTAATGCATTTGTACCAACAGAGTGGGCATCAGTGATACGAGTATCATGTTGTTCTAATGTCCCATTAGGTTTAAAGTGAGTCTCAAGTGCAGCAACTTTTAACTCAGTATTACCTACCCTAGTATCAAGATTAATAATCTTATCTTTCTCTAAATCTAAGTCAGTACTTAAACCAGTAATCTCTAGATCTAAACTACCAAGAGTTTTACCCATATCATCTAAATCACTTTCCAGCACTAACAACTTACCATCAATAACATCATCATAAGCCTCTAACTGAATTACCTTAGCGGCCAATGCAGTAACACTATCAATGCTGTCATAAATCTTAATCCAAGAAGCAGCATCTCCCAAAGCAGCAGCTATATAAATTTGTCTTTCTGGATTACCTGAATGAAGGTATCTACGGACATATACCTCGCCAGCTGTAAAAGGCATAAGATCTGGGTTAGCACTACTAGTGGGATCAATGGTTCCTTCCCTAGAAGTTGCCATCCATGCATTAGTTCTAACATCACCAATCTTCTGAGGCATCTCAAACATATTTTGAGTATCTAGTTTTGCTAGATTAGTGGTATCAATTCCATTAGTTACAGAAGACCAAATCATCTTCCATTGGTTTAGTGGATTAGTGCCGGCAGTACTAATAGCTTTCCATACAGATACTTCATTAGGTGTAGTAGAGGTATTAAAGAAGATTGTTTCTTCCCCCTCTACCTTTGCTAACCACGATGAATCAGCAATAGGTGAAGTACTCCCTCTTTTGATTCTAGTACCACCAATTAAACGCCCTTCTTCGGCCGGCCCTAAGAATTGAGTAACATTGGTAAAAACATTAGATTCCTCTAACTTTGCTACTTTACTTAAATCAACTTCAAGTAATGGAAGCCATTGGTTAGCTTTACTTACCCATAATGCTCCTTGAGCATTTGCTGTACCTGCATTCTTATAAGAAAAATACAATTGCCCATCAAAGTCTGGTTGAGTTTGAGAAGGTACACCCAAGTTACCCCCATCAATAATTGAAGGGATTTGATATCCTCCAATCTTCTGTTCAACATTGTTGAAATCATTTGGTTCGTTTTTACGAGCTACATCATTAGGTACTTCTCCCCCTCCTACACTCAACTCCTCCCAATTAAACTTTGATGAAGTTTCACTAACAGCTACCCAAGCTCTTAGCTTATTGCCATCACCTTCTTTAATTTGGAAATGTAGCTCCCCCACACGGGAAGGAGCTAAAGTAGGTGCATTAGGGCTATAAATAGCAGTTAAAATGTCACGAGAATTAATACGCTGAATTGGGTTAGTGAACTCATTACTCACTTCTTGATAGACAACTGAACTCACAATTTCTCCTCCATGACATTAAGACGACCATCATCAGTGACAGTCACTAGAAATACAGTTCCATTAGGGGACTGTAATCTAATCACCTCTACAGTTTCCTGCTGAGCTTTATCTTCTACCCAAACCAGTTTAGTACCATCATTAGATAACACTTTACCTTGGGTACTTGGGAAAGGCCCTGAACCAGTATTAATAGATGGAATTGGGTATTTATTCTTTATAGTAAATCCAGTGGAAGTTCCCATGAATGCTTCAACAAGCACCCCATCTTTACCCTGGATGTACATGTTAGGTACACCTTCAGCTACATCCTCAATTTTAACTAAATCTGTAGCTACGTTATCTTCATCCCTTAATTGGATAACCCAATCAGCATCTTTACCGGGTTTACCTTCGGGACCTTGCACCTTACCTACATTCTTCCAAGTACCTAAATCTACTCCCCCTACTTCATTAGCAGCCCATATATAAAGATTATTCTCATCCCCCACTAACCAAGCATCTCCTGCTTTTCCTGTAATAGGGAATAATTCAAACTCTGTAGCTTTATGCCCTAAAATTGTACAAGCTGCTCCATCCTTACCATCATTACCATCATCCCCCTTATCACCTTTATCTCCCTTTTCACCCTTGAATTCATCCATCATGTCATCAAGAGCTTTTTCAAGAGCAGACTGAGCAGCATCTTCAGCAAGGTTAGTTAATTGCATAGCCATATCATTGATAGCATCATTGATGGCAGTATTAACTTCTAACTGAACTGCTGTAAGAGCTTGGTTCGTAGCAGTACTAACAATCCAATTAAGTAAGAATCCACTAATACCCCCTGAAGAACCTTTAGGCCCTGCCGGTCCTCTAGGTCCTTGAGGGCCAGTATTACCTTTCATACCGGTAAAGGAACCAAAGTTCTTCCACTTACTTAAATCAGCATATTGTCCAGCAGAACCAATAAATACATATAACTCTCCTGTGGGTATCAATAGAAAAGCCCAACCTACTTCAGCATTGGTTTGAGTAAGTAGTTCACTAGTAGAGTTAACTGCCCCTCTCAGAGTCATGTTAGCTCCAGCATCTCCTTTCTCACCTTTCTCCCCATCTACTCCTCGTTCACCTTGTAACTCTTTTTCAAAAACCAATAGTGTCCATGGGAATTCAGATTCATTAGGTCTAGCTATTGGCCTCCATAGGATAGCCCTTGTATCTTCATTATCAGGAGTATTAGGATCCTCTGGGAACAACCCTTTCTTTAACTCAATGCCACGTCCATCTAAACCACGAACACCTTCTAAAGCTTTAACCCTCTCTTCGAGAGGGACAATATATTTAGTGTTGTAATTAGTTAAATCATAATCCATGACGCAATAACTAATTCCACTTACCGGGGTACTATCAAATACCTTTTCCATGCACATTCCTTGTTAAGCCAATAAGTGAAGTTCTTTGTTATAACGAGCACCATATACTCTTGGATTAGATGCTGACTCTGAACTAGCTTCAACACGTACTTCATAACCTTCTTTAAAAGACATACCACCTAATGTCGCACGATAAGTTTTAGCAACATTAAGCCCAGTCTTAGAGCGACTATTAGCAGGTTCTACTACTAAAAAGTTCTTATAAGGATCTAAAAAACTTCCATTCATATCACTAGTTTGACCTGTCATCTTTACCTTAACGTGTAAAGAATCTTCAGAATTTAAGAAAACATCTTTGAATGTTGCATAAATAGAAGGGTATTTACCGAAGGAGTCACTTGTAAGCCCAGTAGAGACATTACCTGCAATGCTTGTTGCTAATAAATTACCTGCCTCCCCATAGAGGCTAAATTTAAAATTAGCAGACTCACATGGCCAATCATTTTGCCCGGTAATATGTAAACATAAAGTAATGTCATATCTACCTGAACGAATAACTTTAGGTATTTTGGTATCATTAGCAAAAAAGATATTACCTCTTGGATCCTGTAATGGGATAAAAGGTAATTCTTTAGTACCATTAAGATACTCATTGAATAGTAAATCTTCCGGTAAAGTTAAAACTGAATGGTAACTTTCATCTAAAGCATTAATTGCAACCCAACCTTTAAAATCATTACCTGTACTTTTGGTTCTTACCCATACAGTACCTGAATCAATCCCATAAAAGTTCTGTACCCATTTTTCAATTCCTCCAGTATCTTCAGAATAGATATTCTGAATAAATCCTTCTTCAGCTATTGGTAGATTTAACTTATTCTTCGCATCAGCCTCAGTTACATGAACGTAAGATAAGGACTTATTGATATCTGGGTTATATTGAACCCCATAAGGAATTGTCTCAGGTAAACGTTGGTTCAAGCTTTTAACTTGATCCCCCATACCCACATATGCAAAAGGTTGCCAACCTACCCCATTACACCAATAGAAGTTTTCAGTATCTAAAGTCAATCCCATATGCTGGTTATACAACACAGGCTTTAGAGCATCTAATGCAGCTTTGTTTGCAACAACCTCTATAGGAGCTTGTAACCTAATAGTTAGCTGATCATGCTCAATAAAACTGTAAGGACCATCTCCAACAATCTCTATTCTAGAAATTGGTTTGTATCCTTGAGCACTAGGGGTCTTAACTTCAATACCCCCTCCAGTTCCACCACCACCCCCAGCAGAACCAATGGTAAGAACACCATCAACCATAGACGTAGTAATGTTTGTACCTGCTTCAATCTTTTTAATTAAAGAGGTATCTGAACCTTGAGTAAAGGTAGGGTACTTGGCAGAAATCTTTAATGTCTTAACAGTATTGGTACTACCGGGAACATTAACAAGCTCAATTGAAGTATCTAGAGAGGAGTCTGGTTTAATACTGGTGAATGGCAATGGAGCACTTATGCCATCATACAGGGTTAGATATCCACTAACAGCCCTAGGGGTAAACTTGGAATCACCTACTTCTTTTACATAAACAATATTATTCCATTTGTTTACTCCCTTGCCGGCTATCTTAACAATACCTGTTAATGTTTCATGGGTAGTAATAGTGGAAGCAGCAGCTTCTAACTGGGCTACAGATTCAAAGTACCCTAAGAAACTACCATATACTTCAAATTCAATATCTTTAGTATGTACATTAGGATTAATCCTTAAACCTTTGATTGGTTTAACCCTACGGAAGTAAATCTTGTTATCTTTAACTAAGTCTTCACATAGATCTACTGATCCATCTGAACCTTCACAGACAACTCCTTTTACTGTTTCAGAATCCAGTTTATTAAGGGCAATCCTAACATCATTAAGTTCAATTAGTGTTTGTTGAATATCCGCAGCATTATTAGCAATACCTCTAGCATTACCTCTTACTGTTGTATCTAATGCTGCACCTCCTCTCAATTCTGTGAAAGAATGAGTAGATAAATCAATTTCAGCAAAAACCCTATCAAAAGGATCTACCCATATATAAGTTCCAACGGGGGTAGCATCCTGAACCAAAGATCTATAAGAAATATGGGTGTCAGAACCTGTACCCCATTTAAGAATAATCATTAGATTAGGATTATTCTTGTATAGGTCATAATCTTTAAGACCTACATCTGTAGCAAAGTAAGCATTAGCTAAAGCTAAAGCCCCATCAACACTACTATCATGTATAAAAAGGTTTCTACCCTCAACAGGAGGGTTAGGATAGAACTGAAACAATCCTCCAGTACCTGTACCACCAAAACCATATACAGGGGGAAACGTAGCCATATAAACATCCTTATTATATGTACTTATCAGTGTTCTTTACCTTGCTCTATTGCAGCCAAAACTAAGCAAGCAAAACTAAGCATTAAACTAAAGTTCAGTAACATTAGGTAAACCATGTGGAACCTCTCTAAACAGTTAGTTATAAGAGTGAACTTCAATAGTTACTTTGGTTCCAAACAAGGTTACAGGGCTATGTGAACCATGTTCCATAACACCCTTTAGGTTTACCTTAATTTCTGTGATTGCTCCCATGAAATTAGGTCTATCAAATGGAATGGTTTCATTAAAGCTAAACCTACCGTTGGTTATAGAACCAAAGGTAATACCATAATCATCTGAAGCTTCTATCTCACATTCCCCGGCTATTAAGGCAACCCTTTCAGAACTAAGTTCATCATTACCTGTACGGGCCATTATCTTAATGAAATGTTTATGATATCCAGAATCAATCCCCTTTATATGCCAATCACCAGATGTTCCTGACCCATCCTTCGGATGGTTTGTTGAGTCTCCTGTAGTGTGGTTTAACGTTCCAGTAAATCTAACGACTCTATGCCCTAAGCCCATAGTTACATTTCCTTCCCTTGGGTGTTGCCTTCGGCAACCAATGTGAAAATTACTATTCCATTTTGGAGAACTATTTATGTCACTAGCTCAAATTACTCTTAAGCAAGCCGCTAAATTTATTAAAGCTGCAATCCAAGCCCAACTGGTTCCATATCTGGCTGGTTCACCGGGCTGTGGTAAATCTGCATTAATCCATGCAATTGCTAAGCAAGCCAACCTTAAAGTATTGGACTTCCGTTTAGCCCAAGAAGATCCAACTACTATCAATGGTTTCCCAAGCCTTGAAAATGGTCGTTCTAAGTATCTGCCACCAGAAGCTTTCCCACTGCAAGGTGATAAGCTGCCAGTTATCTTGGACGAAAACGGTAAAGTAATTCATACCTACCGCGGCTGGTTAGTATTCTTTGATGAACTGCCGTCAGCACCTAAATCAGTACAAGCTGCTGCTTATAAGATCCTGTTGGACCGAATGATTGGTCAACATCATCTTCATGAAGCTTGCTACCTAATGGCAGCAGGTAACTTGTTGACTGATGGTGCTATCGTGTATGAGATGGGTTCAGCACTGCGTTCTCGTCTGATTCACATCCATACTAAATCGAACCCAGAAGAGTTCATTGACGAAGTTGCAGCAAAGATCAACCTTGATCGACGTATCGTAGCTTACCTGAATTATCAAAAGCATAAAGTAAATACCTTTATTGAATACAACAAAGGTTCTTCTGATGAGACTTTCGCTTGTGAACGTACTTGGGACTTTGCTTCTCGTTTGCTGAAGCAAATTGAACCAAACCAGAACAAACCAGTGCCAGATGAATACTCTGTGTTACTGCAAGGTACTGTTGGTTCCCATGCTCTGGAATTTGTTCAGTTTACTCATGCTTTTAATGACCTGCCTGATTTCAAAGATATCATTGCAGATCCATTAAATGCTCAGCTTCCTACCAAACCAGCAGTATGCTGGCTGCTTACTTCCATGATTACTGGTAACACCACTATGGAAAATATTGATCCAGTAATGGACTACGTTAACCGTATGCCTATGGAATTCCAATTTGCTATGGCTAAGCAGCTTTGGCAAAAAGATGACCGTCTGCTGGACAATCCTAAGCTGGAAGCTACTTTCACTAAAGTAGGGAGCATGTTGATTGGATAAGTCGGCCGAGAAGTTATCTCTGGCTATGATGCAATTGATGAGAACATCTCATAATGCATTCATTGTTTCTATGTTACTTAACATGGAAAAACAGCCGGCAGAGAACATCAAAAGTATTGAATTACACGGAACCACTATCAAGTATAACCCTGAGTATATTCAGGGTTTATCTGATAATGATCTAAAGTTTAATCTGATGCACGAGTGTTGGCATTTACCTTTCTTTGATCAAATCCGAGCTAAAGGTAAGGATGATCCTAAAGTATGGAATGATGCCTGTGACCAATACATCAACAACATGATTCGTCAAGATTCTAACTGTGGTGTAAAAGTTCCTGACAGTGCTAATTGTGATAGTAAGTATGCAGGCAAAGAAAAAGATGAAATCTATGAACTTCTGCTATTGGAAGCTCAAAAACAAAACCAACAAAACCAAGACCCAATGAGTGGTGACTTGGGCGGTAGCTCAAGTGAAGGTGATCAAAGCCAAGATGGTCAGGGGGATGCAGATCCTAATCAACCGGGACAATCAAATACCCCTGGGCAATCAGAACAACAGTTACAAGAACAAATTCAGAACATGGTTCAGCAAGCAGCAATGCAGGCTAAATCAGCAGGAGGTCATGTACCTCAATCTGTGAACCAATGGATGGAAGAGTTGTATAACCCCCAACTTAACTGGGAACAAATCCTACTTAAGTATATGGATTCATTCCGTATGGAGGATTATACCTATCAACGTCTTAATCGTAAGATGTTCCCTCATGGGTTCCTGTTACCTACTTTGTTTAGTGAAGGTTTAGGTAACATTGTCATTGCTAATGATGAATCTGGTTCAGTATCTGATAAGGAATACCAAACTTATCTTGGGGCTATTAAAGACATCAAAGATAAGCTTAATCCTACTCGTATTGATGTCCTAAACTTTACTACTAAGGTTGTTTCTCACCATGTAGTAGAGCAGGACGAAGATATCAGTAAAATTCAATTCCGTGGCTGTGGTGGTACTCACATTCCATGTGTATTCAATTACATCAAAGCAGAGAAAATGAAGCCTCAAGTGCTGATTCTATTCTCTGACATGGAATCTCAGATGCCTACTGAAAAGCCACCTTATGATGTGATTTGGATTGCAGTTAATGACTCCAAATTCAAACCACCATTTGGTAAGGCTATTCATGTAAAAATTTAAAGGAGAGGGGGACTATGTTCCCCTTTTTAATTATGGCTATTGAACTTAAGAAGAAAACAGTCTTAAAGATAACAGCTCTGGATAAGTTGTTTAGCAAACGCAAACATACTGCTAGGAAAAAGTACAAAGCAGCAGTAGAAGGAACCAAGTTTGAACATGCAGTCATTAGCTACAATAACATCTTATCCAATCCCTTAAGCTTAAGACCTCAGTTTATCAAAGCATGTGTTGATCTTGATCCCGCAGACCCAATTGCTAAAGACTTTCATGCCTTGCATCGAATCATGGATGATATCCAGATTGCCGATGGTTATATGGTCTATTTCCTCAACTTCGTTGAGTGTGAAGAGGAGTTTTATCATTTGGTTGTAGGTATGCCTCTCAAGTCTGTATCACCAAGATTTGAGGAGTTTATAAAACTGAACCAAGATAAAATCCAGTTCTTCAGACGAATGAGGATTTTACTGGAATGTACCACATAGCCTTTAAACAACATGATAGATACGATGTAGCTATCTTAGTTAAGCAAGATGCTTTAATGGGAGATGCTATTAAGCATTTTTACATTGAACCAACTGGTTTGGATGAAAGTAAGTTTATTGCTTTCAGTCTACCTTATGACAATCCAAAGAAAGTTAGTAACAAAGCAGCTAAAGAGTATCTTGCTACCCTTTTACCTCTGCTGAAGGAAATGGGGGTTAAGTATCTGTATTGTGCTGATGGCACTTACTTCAAGGTATTAACTAAACAAACCAAAGCAGAACCTCACTATGGGTATGTATTACCTTGTGCTATCCCCGGTTATGAGGATATGCAGGTAATCTTATCCACAAACCATAAGTCTGTATTCTTTAATGATGCAGCTAAACCAAAGATTGAATTAGCTAATCAAACTCTGGTTAAGCACTATAACCAGCAGTATGTAGCTATTGGTTCAGACATTATCCATCATGCTGAATACATTCCTTGTGATCCAGTAAAGATCAAAGAAGCATTGGAGAAGTTGCATCAGTATGATTCTCTTACCCTTGACACCGAGACGTTCTCTCTCCGGCATACTAAGTCTGGACTTGGGACGATTGGATTTGCTTGGTCAAAGCATGAAGGAATATGCATTGATGTTGATCATTATTCCAGAACTGAAGGGATTGGGCTTAATGCAAATTTCAGACAGGTTCTGGGTATCCTCAAGGATTTCCTCTGCAATTTCAGAGGCAAATTTATTTATCACAACGCACCCTACGACATCAAGATTCTAATCTACTTATTGTGGATGAAGAACCTTACTGATACAGAAGGATTATTGGAAGGTTTAGAAGTCTTAACCAGAGACTTTGAAGACACCAAGATTATCTCTTATCTGGCTCAGAATTCATGTGGGGCACCAGCTGGCTACTTGAGCCTTAAACAACAAGCTCATGAATTTGCCGGCAACTATGCCCAAGATGATATCAATGATATTACTCTCATTAAGAACCAAGACTTGATGAAGTATAACCTCATTGACTGTTTAGCTACTTGGTATGTTTTTGGTAAGAACTACCCATTAATGGTTAAAGATAACCAGCTGGATGTTTATGTATTCTTTAAGAAGATTCTAAAGAATATTATCCAGATGGAACTTACTGGTATGCCTTTAGACATGAAGCGTGTACTGGAAGTTAAAGCAGAGTTGGAAGGTATCGTTAAGAAGTATCAGGATATCCTTAACTCCTCTCACATTATCCAAGACTTCTCTAGAAGTCACCGTATGGGTTTACTTAAACTCAAACAAGCTAAGCTTAAAACCAAAATTCTTACACTTGCTGATATTAAGTATGAATTCAATACTGGTTCAGGAGATCAGTTAGTAAGTCTTATCCATGATTTCCTTAAGTTTGAAGCTCTTGAATTTACCCCCACTAAGCAACCAAAAGTGGGGGGTAAACAACTTAAAGGGCACATGAGTCGTACTGATGATCCAGCTATTAAAGAAGTGTTGGAAGCCATCATTAAGATTGAGGAAGGTAAGAAAATCCTCAATACATTTATCAACAAGTTTGTTGAAGCTGATGAATATGATGGTTGGCATTATCTCTTTGGTTCATTCAATCTTGGTGGAACCAAATCAGGAAGATTGAGTTCAAGTAATCCTAATCTACAAAACCTTCCATCTGGTAGTACCTATGGAAAACTGGTCAAAAGCTGCTTCGCAGCTCCGCCGGGGTGGTTGTTTGTAGGTTTAGATTATGCGTCTCTTGAAGACCGTATTAATACTCTACTTACAAAAGATCCTAACAAAACCAAAGTATATACCGATGGTTTTGATGGCCACAGTTATCGTGCATTTGCATATTGGGGAAACCAAATGCCGTTAGTGCAAGCTGCCTTACAGAAATGTAAGGGTGCTCGACAACTGTATCAAGTAACTTTAGAGGATGGTTCAGTAGATTATTTACCTGAATCAGACCCATTAGTAATGGAGTATCTACGTGAAATTCGAGGAGAAACCAATTGAAGGTTTTGAGGACACTTACACTATCGACACACTAGGTCGAGTGAAGAGTCTGAGAAAGAACTGCTATCTTAAGCAACATACATGTTCAGGAGGCTACCGTCAGGTAGCCTTATACATTGGACATAACCCAAAGACTTATCTACCGATGTACCAGCATAAACGAGTGCATCGTTTGGTAGCTACCCATTTTGTTAAGAACAGATGGAAACTACCTATAGTTAAGTTTAAGGATGGAGACAGAAGTAACATAATACCATCCAATCTTGAATGGACTGACCAAGCGACAGAGCTGCATAACCCATTCACCGATAGCTGGAACCCAGCTAAGCGTAAGTTAACTGATGAACAGTTAGCTGATTGCAAAGAATCCTATATCAATGGTGTAGGTATCGCAGAACTCTGCCAAAAGTATGGAGTATCTCGATCTGCCATTGAACGAAACATTTTCGACAGTTCTCCAGAAATCTTAAAAGCTAAGAAAGAACATCGTGACCGTAAGAATAAAGAGAATGGTTTCAAATCACGTATTCCAATTCTGCAACTAGATATGGAAGGTAACTTCATTCAAGAGTGGCCTTCCTCAATTGCAGCAGCAAAAGCATTAGGAATGAACCAAGGTAATATCTCTAATGCTCTTAATGGCTTTATTCAAAGTACTGGAGGATTTAAATGGGTAAAAAAATCATCTCGATTCAACCCATTACTCATGCAGAAGCAGAAGTAGCAATCATAAACTCCATCTCCAAGTTATACGATAAGTTACGTTCTAAGAGCAAAGGGCCTACCTTTGCTCTAACTTACTTAGGTACTTGGAAAACCTTGGTTACTAACTGTGGTTTTGATGATGCAGATGCTAAAGCTACTGAAGCTAACTACCATCAGCTATACCAAGTAAGTTCTGCCTGGGTAGCTGATAAGTTAGATAAAGCTTCTATCAATGGGTATGTAACTTTAGCCTTTGGTTTAAGATTACGTACCCCAATTTTAGCCAAAACTATTCTTGGTAATAGCTATACCCCTCAACAAGCAGCAGCTGAATCCAGAACAGCAGGTAATGCTGTATCAGGTCAGAGCTATGGTCTACTTACCTCTCGTGCAGGGGTGGAGTTCCAACAACGAACCATTGCATCTAAACATAGAACTGATATCCGCCCAGCAGCTCATATCCATGATGCTATTTATCTAATGATTCGGGATAACCTTGAAACGGTTAAGTGGGTAAACGACAACTTAGTTGAGTGTATCGAATGGCAAGAGTTACCTGAGATTCAAAGTACTGATGTACCTCTCAAAGGTAACTTAGGTGTGTTCTATCCAAATTGGTCTAATGAAATTGAACTAGCTAATCGTATTGATTATCCAGATTTGATTAATACTTGCCAGAAGGGTAGAGCTTCATATCACGCTAAGTAGTACTGCCTTCGGCAGTTGCTTTGACGTGCGTAATAAAACAATAGGTATACTGATGACTGTTGAATCCCAAACTCTGAAGAACATAGTTGAAGCTCAATGCAAATGGATTGTTTCCAATTGCAGTGATATCAACTTTGATGTAAAGGAATTAGATTTCCTTCAAGGATTAGATCGTAGTAATAGTGCTACCGGGCAAATGGATTACTTAGGTCATCTCATCGAACGTCACTTCATTGTACTTCCGATTTCTCTGGTTAAATACCCAGAAACTCCAGGTACAATGTTTATGCAATATTCCTTAAAAGCTTTACATCAATTCGTTGATAACTATCGTTATCTTGAAAGCCGTATTGGTGCTATGGCTAAGTACGGCCGTAGTCGTAAAGCTTTAGCTGAACCAAAAGAAGAAACTCTTACTTTTACTCATGTTGAACATGGGGAATGTACGGTTACTTACAAACAGCTGTTCATGGAATTCATTCCTGACTACAACCTGAAACCTTACGAAGTACGTAAGATCATTAAACGTGGTTATGGTATTACCGGTGGTTGGTCTTACTTAGCTTAAGTAAAAAAAAAGCTCTCCTATAAATTAAACATAGGAGAGCAAATGCCAACATCTACGCCTATCTAACTGTAAAGAATACATTAAGGATCCAATATGTCTAAACTATTTATTGAACGTGTAAGCGAATCTGCAATTGTCCCTACCCGTGGTACTACCTATGCAGCAGCATATGATCTGTATGCTGATATCGAAAAACGTAAACTTCGTTTCTATGATGAACTGAATGCACCTTATGATGTATTCCCTATTAATACTGCTGTTGGTGTGGTTCATCTTCCTCCTAAGCATCGTGTAATTCTGCCTACTGGCTGGAAGATGCGTTGTGCTATTGATGAAGCTATTGAATTCCATCCACGCTCCGGTACTGCAATTAAAGAGGGTGTAACTCTGGTTAATGCCATGGGCCTGATTGATGCAGATTATTCTGATGAAGCTGGTTTGCTGTTGATTAACCATTCTGACGTAGTAATGACTATTAAGCATGGTGAACGTTTCGGTCAAATGATGGTACGTAAAGTTGAACCAATTGATTTGAACGTTGTTGAAGAACTGCCGGCCGTTGAATCCAATCGTACCGGTGGTATGGGTAGTACCGGTAAGAATTA
This sequence comes from Fusobacteriaceae bacterium, assembly GCA_051646055.1. Classification (GTDB taxonomy): domain Bacteria; phylum Fusobacteriota; class Fusobacteriia; order Fusobacteriales; family Fusobacteriaceae; genus JAGNZR01. The sequence continues at coordinate 41,762 of JBOFCM010000047.1, read as the reverse complement.
ATGAAGTGGATACCTATAGCTGATTGGCCGGGGTACTTTGTATCCAAGGAAGGTCAAGTATTAGGTAGAGCAGGGAAAGTACTTAAGCCACAAGTTAAGAGAGGTACTGGTGTGTTGCAGGTAACACTCTGCAAGGGACACCTGAGACTTAACGCTAAAGTATGTGACTTAGTAGCAGATGCTTTCATACCTAATCCAATGGGGTACACACAAGTGCTTCATAAAGATGGTAATAGAGCTAACTGTACTTCAGATAACTTGGTTCGTGCTTAAGGAAGGAATGGGAAATGAGATTAACTAATAACTCTAATTTACCCTTATCTGTGGCCGTATTCTTAGCATCTAATACTTATGGGTTTAAACCAAATCCTAAAGCATTAAGTGCAACTGACTTTAATAAGTCTATACGGCAAATTATCTTACGTAACCGTATCAATGGTGGTGAGCTAGTTAGTGAAGCTCAAGACATCGTTAACTTAGTTAAGAGTAAGAATGGTACTGCAATCCATGATGCAATTGAGAAAACATGGACTAACCCTTACTTGAGAAATAATGCTTTAAAAGCATTAGGTTATCCTGATTCGGTCGTTGACCGTATCGTGGTGAATCCCTCAATTAATGAAATAGAAGCAGACCCAACTCTGATTCCAGTATATATGGAAATCCGTAACTCTATTGAAGTAGACGGATATACCATCTCTGGTCAGTTTGACTTTGTTGCTGAACAAACTCTAACTGATTTTAAGAGTACTGGTACTTGGAAGTACGCTAAACTTGATAAAGCAGATAAGGACTACCGTACCCAAGGATCCATTTACCGGGTATTGAATCCTGAAATCATTACTAAAGACCACATGAATGTAGTCTTTTGGTTCACCGATTGGATGGAATCCAGAACCTTATCTGACCCTAAATATCCAAAAGCTCCAATCTTAGCTCACAAGGTTGAGTTGATGTCTGTAGAAGAAACTATGGGCATAATTCGACAGCGTATTGCTGAGTTAGAAGCTAATGTGGATACCCCTGAACCAGATTTACCTGAATGTACTCCTGAGCAACTTTGGCAAGACGAACCAACCTACAAGTACTACAAGAATCCAAATAGCAGATCTCGTTCTACTGCTAACTTCAGTTCCTTCTTTGAAGCTCAACAGAGATTCATTAAAGATGGTGCAGTAGGGATTGTTGTCACTGTACCTAGTAAGGCTAAAGCGTGTAACTATTGCCCAGCGTATAATGCTTGTACTCAAAAGGACAAGTTAATTGCAGCAGGAGTACTTGATAAGGAATGACATGAAACCTTTTGATCAACTCAAACATCATCCGATAGTCGAAGATCTAGTAAATATTTTATCTGCCCGTACCCAAAATCCTGATAAAGCATTCTTCACCATGCAAGTATGTTTTCATCTGGCAAAGCTTGCTAGCCAAATGCGAGCAATGGTAGATGCTCAAGGTCTGGGTAAATTGCAGTGTAATTTCTACGGGATCAATACTGCCCCTTCTGGCTATGGTAAAGGCCATTCAACAAAGATCATCGAAGAACAAGTAACTCACATGTTCCGAGATACTTTTAAGAATATTACGTTACCTGCTGTTGCTGAACTGAATCTAGAAAGCTTAGCTAATGCTCGTGCTCACTTTACCAAAACCAATCCAGCTGAAGAGTTGGAAGCAGTTAAAACTGAGTATCGTAAAATTGGTAAGTACATTGATTCTTTTGATTCAGGTACTGCACCCGCTCTAAAGCAATTCCGCCATGGTTTGCTTATGACTGGTATTGGTTCAATTAACTTTGATTGTGATGAATTTGCCAGCAAACTTTTAGGTAATACTGAACTTCTTACTACCTATCTGGAACTCTATGATGGGACAGTAAAAGCAAAGCTAACCAAGAATACTGCTGAGTCTGTTCGTAACGAAGAGATCGAAGGTAAAACACCTACCAACATGATGTTGTATGGTACTCCAGTAGCATTACTGGATGGTTCAATCATTGAGCAAACATTTCGTGCAATGCTAGAAACTGGCTTTGGACGTAGATGTTTCTTTGGATATTCACTGATAGCTCCTAAAACCAAGAAGCTAACAGTACAAGAACGTCTGAAGATGCTTACTGATAAGACCTCTGATAAACGATTGATGACTATTGCCATTGATTTGGAGAAGCTGGCTAATCCAATTAACCATAACTTCACCATTCAAGTTCCTGACCCGGTAATGGAAGCTATCATCGAATATCAGATGCACTGTGAAGAGTTGATGGAAGGGATGAAGTCTAATGAAGTAATCCATCAAGCTGAAGCAAGAGGAAGACACTTTAAGACTATCCGATTAGCAGGTGTATTTGCATTCTTGGATAGTAGTCCTACTCTTCAAATGCAACACTGGGAAGCTGCTGTGAAAGTAGCTGAGATTTCAGCTCAATGCTTTAAAGATCTAATGGCACAGGAACCAGCTCATGCTCGTTTAGCTAATTACTTGGCTGAATGTAAAGAGCCGGCAACTGCTGCTGATTTGATGGAAGCATTACCTTTCTTCCCTAAAAGCTCAAACCAACAAAGAGATATTCTCAAATTGGCTGTTGCTTGGGGACACCGGCATAACACTATCATCAAAAAGTACATTGTTGATGATATTGAATTCTTCCAAGGTGAAGCACTCCAAGATACTGACCTGAACCAATGTATGTTAAGTCACAGCACTGACATTGCAGAAGGTTATATCCCAGAGACTAAAGTTCCTTTTGATAAGATGTCTTTTATCACTACACGGCCTAATACTCATTGGTGTAATCACCACTTTGTTAATGGGCAACGTAGAAAGACACATGCCATTAAAGGCTTTAATCTGTTGGTTCTGGACATTGATGGTACATGTCCATTGGAACAAGCTAAGAATGTTCTGAAGGATTATACTTATCACATCTACACTACTAAGCGTCACCGGGTAAGTGAAGATGGTAAACCAGCAGCTGACAGATACCGTATTGTTATTCCAATGTCTCATACTCTTAAGTTAACCCCTGAAGAGTATAAGATCTTTATGGATAACGTCTTAGAGTTCTTACCTTTTGAAACTGATGAGCAGACAACCCAACCTAACCGTAAATGGTTAAGTAATCCAAATGCTACTACCTTCGATAATGACGGTAAGCTATTTGATGTACTGCCTTTCATTCCTAAGACTAAGAAAAATGAAGAACGTAAACAATCTCTTGAATCTGTTGGTTCAATGGATAAATTGGAACGTTACTTCTACTCCAAGATTGAAGAAGGTAATCGTAACAATACTCTCTTCAAATTCGGTACAGCTCTCATTGATGCCGGCTTACAATACGATGACTTGGTTCAACGTATTAAGGCATTCAATAAGAAGCTACCTAAACCAATTCCACAAGAAGAGTTAGTAAGTACTGTGCTTACTTCTGTAGAACGTATCTTCATTCAGAAGGGGTAAGTATGAGTCTTAAACAAAGCTCTATTCGCTGGGCTAGTGGTTTTTACCTAACTACTCATTTCCCGGATGATTGGTTCAAATGGAGTATTGAAACTCAAAATGCTTTCATTTCTGAACATGTCTGGGAAGCCGTAGAAGGCCACAAACCAGAAGAAGTTTATAACTTGATTCTTGAACTAGCAGAATCTGCTGAAAATCATTTTGGAGAACCAAGTGAGCCAAATTGCAATTAATGATCAGCTTATCCTGATTGAAGGTAAAGCAGCATCAGGTAAGTCAGCATCCTTCATGTTCTTTGATGATCCAGAAGGGGTTGCTTATATGAACTGTGAGAATGGTAAACGTCTACCATTCCCTGCTAAGTTCACTCAGGTAACTGTTACAGATCCCCTACAAGTACCTGCATCAATTGAAGCACTGAATAGCAATGATAAGTTCCATACTATCATTGTTGATTCTCTAAGCTTCCTAATGCAGATGTACGAATCCACTTATGTTTTGCCTGCGGCAAATACTATGAAGATGTGGGGTGAATATGCTCAATTCTTTATCCGTATGATGAACGGTGTAGTTGCTAAGTCTAATAAGACTATCATCTTCACTTCACATACTACGGATAATTACAATGAATCTGAAATGGTTACAGAAACTTCTGCTACCGTTAAAGGTTCACTGAAGAATGTGGGTATTGAAGCTTACTTCTCTTGTGTAGTTATGGCCCGTCGTATGCCAGTAGCAAAGCTAGAAACATACGAAAAAGGTAACTCATTGCTCAATATTACTGAGCAAGAACGTGCTCTAGGTTTTAAACATGTATTCCAATTACAGTTGACCAAAGAGACAATTAACGAGAAGATTCGTCACCCAATGGGACTGTGGGCACCTCAAGAGGTATACATGGATAACAACACCCAAGCTCTTATCAATCGTCTGAAGCAATACTACGCTTAATAACTATAGGAAAAACAACAATGTCTTCTTTATTCGCAAAAGCTCAACAAGCAACCCAGAACATGAAAGTAGAAGAGAAAGATACCCTTGGTGGTTCTTTCACTGTCCCGTCTGATGTCTACATGGGTGGCATTAAGATGGCATATCTGGATGCATGGGGTTCAGGCGCTCTGTATGTAGGTTTTGAATTTGCCCTGCTGGTGGATGGTAAAGAACGTGTTCACAAAGAGATGATCACTATCTCTAACAAAGCTGGTTCTTTCACTTACACCGATAAACAAGGCGATGCTGTAACTATGCCTGGTTATGTAATGGTAGATTCCATTCTGCGTGCAGCTACTGGTAAAGGCTTTGCTGATCAAACCCCAGTAGTCAAAGGTGTGAAGATGTATGACTCTACTGCTAAAGCAGAAGTGATTAAAGAACGTGAAGTCTTCATGGAAGCAGTGGGTAAGAAATTGAATATTGCTATTCTGGAACAGGAAGTTGATAAAACTGCCAAAGATCCAGTAAGCGGTAACTATGTACCTACCGGTGAAACCCGTAAAGAGAACGTAGTATCCAAAGTATTCGATTTCGATACCAAGAAAACTATCAGCGAAATTAAAGCTGGTTCAGAAGCTAAATTCTGTAACGATTGGGTTGCTAAGTACAAAGGCCAAGTTATCAATAAAGTTAAAGGTAACAAAGCTGCTGCTGGTGCTCCTAAAGCACAAGCAGGTGCTCCAACCGTAGGTGCTCTGTTTGGTTAATCCAGCAGAATTTACCTTAAAGGGGATTATTAAATCCCCTTTATTTATTCAGGTAAACCCAAAAACTAAGTTTATCCTTAACCTGAATAACTACCGCAATGCCCACTACCATACCCTCAATAAAGCCAAAATCCTCTACAAAGAACATATGAAAGAACAGATTCTTAAGCTGCCTAAGCTTAATGCTGTTCGACTTGTCTACATCATGTATCCTGGAAGTAAAAGATCTACGGATACAGGTAACGTATGTAGTATTCATCAGAAGTTCTTTGAGGATGCTTTAACCGAGTTAGGAATCTTAACTGATGACAATTATAAAATTGTCCAAAAGTCAGAGTTTGAATTTGGAAGTGTGTGCAAAGAATTACCCCGTGTTGACATCTATGTATATGGGAAAGCTATATGAAAATTATCTTCACTTTGCAAGAAGCTCTAGAAATCATTCGTGACTCTAACGTTACCTTTGAAGAAGCTGAATTGGTTATCGAAGGTTTTGACTCTGTAGAAGACGAACCAGAAACCAAAGAAGAAAAAGTAGTACGTAAACGTCATCGTCGTACTAAAGCTGAAATTGAAGCTGAAAAAGCTCAATTAGAAATCCCTGGTACTGAAGACTGTAAAGCATTGGAATCTGTAGATGCCCCAGTAGAAGTTAAAGTTCCTGTTGAAGCTGAACCGGAAGCTGAACCAGAAATCATTCTGCCGGCTAATACTGATATGCCTGTTGAACCAATTGTAGAAGATAAACCTCTGTTTGGTTCTGAAGCTATTCCTGATGAAGTTGCCACTACCCCAGATGATGCAGTCATTGACCTCACCCAACCACTCTTCGGTTAAACCAAGAAGTGGTAACTACTTTCTTAGCAATGAGGATCTGGAGTTAATCCAGATTCTGTTAGATCAAACTAAGAATGTAGAAGAATCACTTGATGCATTCTGCTGTGATGGTGAGAATAAGTTTCTTACACGTAAGAAAATAATCCACCATCTAAACACAGGTAAGCTGAGGTTATAATGTCGAACCAAATTGATAAAATTGCAGTACTACAAGAATCAGACTTAGCTCTTGAGAAGAAGTTTTCCAAAGAAGCTTTTTCTCGTTTAACCAACGAAGCCAAAGAATTAGCTGCAAAGATTGATGGATTGGAAATCTACATCCGAAGCAACTCTTTCTTAAGTCTGAACAATGAGAACCAGTTCTTATTGGTTCTGCAATTGGATTCAATGCGGCAATATAACGCTATTCTTCGTCAACGTATCCGTTTGAATAAGGATAACGTAGAAGATTAAAAGTTAGGGGAGCATTAAGCTCCCCTTCTTTTTAGTTGAACGCTCTCATAGTGAGAATGTCATCTGGTACTTCAGTAAGCTTGGCAAACGGATTAATGAATCTGTTTAGCGGGTTGGTTTGGATAAATGCAGCTGAATCTGTAATATCAGAGATATCCCCAAAGAAATTCTGCAACATTGCCCAACTTGCTACTCTAGCCGGATGCTCTTTAAGAATCTTAAGAATCATCTTCTGCACTCGAATAACATATTTAGAGAACATCAACACACCTAAATCATTTAAGTATTGAATACCTTTATGAGTTGGTAAGTCGTAGTCAATAAAGATATCCATCACTTCCCCAGCAACCACATCTGGTTCCATTCCCTTCTTCTCTACCATGTGTTTAAAGAGAACGTATCTAGCACCAAAGTCAGAGAACTGAGCACTTTCGTTTAAGAAATCGTACAGTTGAGAACCATGCATAACAAATGCTTCTTTAGCTGCCATTCTTATGCCTTCTGGAATCTTCTGGGCTAAAGCTTCTGCCTTATCCATAGTATCCCCGGCTTTACGTTTAATACGTTGCTTCAGTTTGTACTCTTCCTTATCGGTATCAATATCCTCCACAATAGTAGATAACAATCCATGATCCATCATTGCTGCTACAGGGTTAACAGCAAGTCTTTCTTCCAGTCTAGCTAGTTCAGATTCCAAATTAGATCTTTGGTTCTGACTCATCTTAGCTGTACTTAATTTCAGTCTTACTTGTTCAACCTTAGCATGAAGATCTTTGTACTCTTTCATACCCTGATAAGAGTCTTTATGCCCCTTCAAAATATCTTTCATAGGGACACCTAGTGTAGAAAGCAAAACTACGTTAGACATGATGTTACCCAAGGTAACTACCCCAGATTTAATTACAATGGCATCTTTAATAAAGTTACCAATTGCTTTCATTAACTCTTCACCACGTCTAACTGCTAATGCAGCCTTCTTACCAAAGATAGCTTCTACCGCCCATACAACCATGTTCTGGATAGCATTTCTATCTTCTTTAGACATCTTCCACAGGTTAGCAGCAGAGTACTTGTGATATCCAAATACAAGATCTACTTCACTCTTACGAACAAAGATTACATTGGAACCAAAAGTTTCTTTGGCTTGCTGCTTCATATCTTCTGGCAGAAGACTCCAATTCTCTCTGTAACGACTATCCTGAGCAGTAGGGGAAACTTCTACATAATCATCTAAATCAGTAGCTTCTGCATAGGAATCATAAAGAGCTGTAACCAATGATTGGTTCTGTTCTTTAATCTTATCTTTGACTGCCAAGTTAGAGAACATAATCCCCATCATGTCATCAAAAGACATATCCCTATCCATAATTTCATCCTTAACATCGTCAGACATTACATAACGATAATTAGTGATGTTACCTTCCCCATCTACTACTGGAATTGCAAAGTTCTCTTGAGACAGTTCTGTAGTACTTAAACCAATAAGAGACAATCTAGTAGCTTCAGCTTTCATCTTACCTAGTGCAGCAGGATCTAAAGTGTACCCATCTGATTGCCCGGCATTCATTACAGCAGAAGTACCACGAGACTTATTATTCATGATGTAAGCTACACCCCCAATGTGGCTAGTGTTTGCACCATGTCTATTCACCATCATATATTTTGCTTCATATGTTGGGTCAGTCATGTCTTTCTGAACACCTGAAACCAAGGTATAACCTTGTGCTTCTAGTTCAGGAATGCGGTCCTTATCTACTACTCTGACATCAATGTTAGGGTTAACTTTATCAGTCATATACCCTTTCACCATATGTCTTGGGTTATCAGCAAACTCTTTATCTGACTGTGCTTTAAACTCTTTCAACAAATTCAGCATGGTAGTAATACCATTCTGATTATCAGTTCTTACTGACTCCTGCGAAACCAATTTATTAATCTGGGTTCTGTGTTCTGGTTTAGTTGCCTTCAATGCATGAAGTGATGCTAACTGATCAATCAGAGTAGCAGCATGGTCTGCATAGTCAGGAATACTCAAATCAGTACCTAAGAGATCAGCAATGTTCTGAGCATTCAACATGGCATTAGGTAAATAAGATTTACCTGTAACCATAAACTGGCCCAAGTTTCTAGCTTGCTTAATGTAATGCGAACCAACATCTTCAAAGCTTGCTAATTCTCTTTCCAAGTTAGTGATACTCTCTTCTAACTTAGATGGATCCTTCAGCATCTCTTCAAGTTCTTGTTGAGTAAAGTTATCCAACAAAGAAGCAATATCAGTTTTCAAGAATACTCTGGACAATGCTTGTTTCTGTTCAGGAGTAATCTTTTCCTTAAAAGCTTCATTAACAAAAGCAGCATAGTCATTGGACATCTGCTTACGGAATCTATCAATGTTCTTATTACCTAAACGCTTAAGGTCATGAAGTACTTTAACAGCATCATGTCTACCCCTAGCTTCAGTAACCAAAGACAAAAATAGTTCTGCTAATTGTTGGTTAGATTGGTAAATCTTGTTGTAGCCATACTTAGCTACCTGCCCAATAGTAGATACTTTGCCGGCTTCAATTTCCTTACGAATAGCTTCTTTAGCAATACCTTTAAATTTAACTACAGGTTCTACTACTTTTTGCAGATTAGAGTTGTTTAGTACATCTACCACCGGACCGGCAAAAATTTCCATTACCCGGTTAGATTTACGAACCAATTCCCCCTTAATGGAAGAATCTACCCCCGCTAAAGCAGTGAACAACTGAGCCAATTGCTTATCTACAGTCTTACCATACAAGCTCATTAATCTGTGGTTTAAGAAGTTCAAAGCTCTCTGGAACCAAGCACTAATCTCACCAATTAATCTGCCAGTTAGGTAATCAGATTCTACTCTGGTTACATCATTCTGATACTCAAGCTTACTTAGCCCTTCAATAAATTGTTTGTTAGTTAAGCCATGGGCAACAAACTCATGTAAGTAGTTAGATCTATTTTTACCTTGAACAGTAGCATCTTTCTTAGGGTTAAAAATGTAATCGTAACGTTCTTTAGCTGCTTGGTATTCAGCACTAGATTCAGGAAGTGATTTATCTTCCATGAAGTCTCTTACTGTTAACTGTTGCTTAGCTTGCTTCCATAATCTTTCCAATTGCTTACGCAATACTGGATTAGTATCAATGGAATTCTGAGTAACGTTGTGAACCAATTCATGAACGTACACTTCAGAAGAAGACATACGAACACCATGAGTAAGCATAGGGTTAGTAGCTTGCTTACTATTAATCTGATTAACCAAGTGCATATCCATACCAGAAGTAACACCAATATTAGGTGTATCTGTAGCTTGAGCCATATAGATATTCATTGGTTCCAGTACTTGATTGATTACCCCAGTCAGTACTTCTCTCAAATGCTCCAAATGTTGAGGAGTATCTTTTACTTCTGATACCTGCTGAAGAGTATCAAACAGTTGTTCAGAAGTTTGACTAGTGATCTTTTCCAAACGATTAAATTCATTGTTATCCAAAACTTCTTGGTAGCTTCTAGATGAACCAAGTGTCTTAGATTTAACATACCCCGAATCTTCACCATTAGAGTACTGTTCAATATGGTTAGCATTACTTAATACATTCAACTTACTTTGAGTATGGTAAGCAGCAGTATCAGTTACTCTGAACTTGATTTGTTCCAAAGAACCAACGAAGTCTTTACTATCAAAGATTGCTTTAGAAGCATCCTTCATTACTTGTTCATCAAGCTCTAAACCAGATTGTTCAAATGCATCAGCTACCCTGTTGAACATGTCTGCAATCTCAGAAGGTACAGAATAGTTCTTATTGATGGTTTCAAATCCTCTGTTGTACAAACTTCTATTCTGGTATTCATTCCAAGAAATGTAAGAAGCATCATGCACATTAAGAATAGTAGAGTAAGCCATCATAAATAGCTGAGTAGCAGCATCTACAGACTGAACCATCATTGGTACAGCACCAACACCCGGTGCAGCAAAATCATTCTTCATACTGTGAGATTTAGAAGATTTCTTACCTTTAAAGTTACCTTTTACTTCTACTGTAGAAGTCATATCAGGAACTTTATCTGTTTTGGTAAGAATCAACCCAGAATCCATCAAAGTATTAAATGAGTTTTCTCTGCCGGCCAACTTAGAAGTAGCAGTATTAACAATAGGCATAAACTGCTTCATGTTATCGAACAGTTCTTGTTCCTGCTCTACAGTAAGTACTTTGGTTCCAGATGCAGTTAAGAGCTTAGCTTTTTCAGCGTTATACATCTTAACGAACATTTCATGAGCCAAGTTAACTGCACCATTCATTTGGTTACGGGTATCAAAGATAGCTTTGTAATCCACATCCATTGCATCTTTAAGAGGTGCTTCATACACTTCTTTTACAGCAGCTTGAATAGCTTTTACTTGTCTTGGTTGCAGTTTGAAATCACGAATAGTATTCAGAGTAATCTGAGGACGTTGACCAGTTAGATTATGTACAATATCCATCTGGTTTTTAATAGATTCCCTCAGTACAGCAGTATTACCATCTTTGAGATACTTGGCATAAGCCTTCTCAACATTAGAGTAAATCTTATCTACTGCTTGATTACCGATACCTTCAATAATTCCACTAATGCCGGCACCATAAATTGAAGTCATCAATGGAGACTTAGCAATCTTACGGCCGTCACCAGTTACTTCTGTTTCACCACCTTCGTTAAGCTTAGTAAATGAACCAAACAATTTACTTACTTCAATGTAAGTTCTAGATAACTTAGGTGAACTACTTACTGCATATTCAATTCCCTTTTGCCAGTCTCTAGCCAGGGACTTATAAGAGTCTTGGTTTTCAGGTCTAGAAGACCATTCATTAAAAGAAATATCTTCTTGGTAGATACCCATTCTGTTCAATACATTGAACATTGCCTGCATTGAAGCATTAGCAAATTGAAGGGTAGAGATACATACACCGTTGGTAATACCATCAGTTTCTCTACTCATAGAATGAGTAAACTTACCTAAACCAGACTCTTGGGCTAATTGATATTCAGCCATAGAAACCAATGACAGATAAGACTTCATCTTACCTTCACCAATCTTCACTGCTTTCTCAATTACATCATAATCAGTAATCTCATTACCTTGGATTTGTTCTTTAAGCTGATTAATTGCTTCCTGTACTACCGGATTAGCCAGGACTTCTTTAGTCTTCTCCAGAGCCTTCTGTGAACCAACCTTAGCCGTTTCAATGTCAAATCCTTCACCAACAGAAAGCATAAAGAAATCTACAGCAGCTTGATCATCCAAACTGATTTCATTCTTCCAAGCATCTCTAGTAACTAAATACCGATGTATCTTAGAGGACTGGGGGTTAAACAAATTACCTAACCCCATACGACCTTGCTTCCATACAGTATGTTGGAAGAAGAAAGGAGTATCTAACCCAGTATCCTGTTCAGAAGTTTCATTGAAAAATTGCTCAGCAATCTCTAATTCTCTATCAATACTTCTGTTCTTACCGGCAACAGCAGCTTCATTAACTTTAAGAACATGGCTAGTATCTTCTTGATAGCCCATCATTCTACGCTGCATATCTTTAGGCAAACCAAAGAAGCTATTAACAGTATTAGCTCTGAATGAGTATGGTTTAGCTTGATCTTTCTCTAATACTTTTTGCTGAGACTTAGGTACTTGCTGAGAAGACTTACTAATCTTACGTACAGCTTTAGGGGCTGTATAAGAAGGCATAGGTCTTTCATTAACTGAACCAAAGACATCATTAGTAAATGCAGAGTAAGTACTATTGGTTTTGATCATTTGATTCATGTCATCAGTTAAATTCAACTGAGCCATTTCAAATGTAATCTTAGGATCTAATTCACTAGCCCACTTAGGTAAATTACCTTGAAGTGAACTAAGAATATCTTTACCACTTACCCTTGGTTTCTGCTCAATAACATTAGCTTTAACTAATGCTTCATATACCCAGATACCTAATGCAGTTTCTAACTTAGCTTGAGCATCAGATGGAGCATCTTTCTTCATCTTCAGATTTAATGCTTGGAATGTAGCTACACCCATAGCATTAATTACTGACTGTCTTCTAGCACCAGTAGGTACTACTTCATACAGTTGAGGAGGAACAGCAGCATCATCAGCTAAACCAAGTAAATTACGGATACTATCTGGGGTATGGAAAGTAGAATCCTTGCCATTAGAGATAATCCAGTTGTATGCCCCAACTGCTAATGCAGTTTTAACATTATCCGGTAACTTACCTTCTTCATTAGCTAAGAACTGTACTTCATCCCTAAATGCTCTAGGGTCATATTGCCATACAGCATCAATAGCATTACTAACCTTATCATTCCATTGAGAGAATGACTGACCTACTACAGTAGCTTTAGCTAAATCTTTTTCTTTAACATAAGGTTTAATAAAAGACTCAACATTAGCTTTTAATCTAGTAGCAAAATCATTAACAGTATTAAGTGCTTTAGTCTTATTACTGCCAACAAATTGTTGAGCAACTCTATTACCAGCTTCAGCTCTTTCAGATGTAGTAAGTTCCTGAGCCAATGAATAACCATCTACCTGCCCTGGAGTAGGTTTAATAGTTACTTCTGGTTCAGTCTTAGTTTCTACCTTTTCTTCAGTTACTTTCTCTTCTACTGTAGGTTTAGTTTCAACTTGAGGTGCTACCTCTTGCTTAACTTCCTTTTGTACAGTTGGTTCGGTAACTTGTTCTTGAGCCTGCTCATCTTTCTTAGCTGGCTCTTGTTGTTTTTGTTCTTGTTTGGTTTCGGTAGTTGGTTGTGCTTGAGTAATCTTAGAGAACTCAGCATATGTACTATTCAATAAGGTAGCTTCTTGCATAATCTGGCCTACTAACTTGCCAGAACCTTTATGAATAGTAAGTTCTTTACCAAATCCAACAGGCACTTTAATAGAGCCACCAGCTTCTTTAACTTGGTTAAATGCAGCAATTACATCAGCAGCTTTATCATTATGTCGAGTAGCAAATTCACCTAATCCTTTCAAACCAGCATTAGCAGTAGCACTATCAGTAGAAAGAATCATATCCCGGTAATTATTAATACCTAACATTTGCTTCTTAGAGTCAGGATCAATACCACCATTGATAATATTATCTCTTACCCCTTCAGCACTCTGTAAGGATTTCTCTACAGCAGCATAACTACGTAATTGTTGATTCTCTACTTCGGTTAACTGGTTATCAGCATCTGCAATAGCTATTGCTTCATCAGCAGTAAGAGTACTTGGCTTAGCTTGGAATGAACCAAAAGATCTTCTAGCAGCTCCAGAATCACCTTGAATAGCAGCTCCAATATTTTGCTTAATCTCTTTAGGAGTCGCTGGAATAGCTTTAGCAAGTACTTGTCTGGCCTTACCCAGTTCAGTAGATGCAGCTTCATATTCCTTAGCAACTTCATCGAAGTTCTCCTTAGTAGCATTGATAAGCTTTTGCTCTAAGTCAGCTACCTTAGTAGATTGAGCATTTACTTGTTCCTGAGCCGCAGAATAGTACTCCTGACGTTTTTCAGGCGTAACTGTCTTATCATGAGTTGCTCTAGCTAAAGTCTCTACAGAAGCTGCTACGTTGTAATCTGAAGCACTAGTATCAACTGCTTTAGCAATCTGCTCTTCAGTTACCGGGGTAGTTTTAGACTCTTGTTTAGTTTTAATCTCACTAGCTTTAGTTGCTACTTTTTCAGCACCTGAACCAATAGAGCTAGCTACATCAGATCCTACTCTAGTACCCCCACCAGCTAATGCACCCATAACACCAGCAGTAAAAGCACCTTTGTATTCTGTCTTATCTTTGAATAAAGAGTTCTCTACTACTGTTTGATAGGTTTCAGTTACACCTTCTGCAAGCGCATTGGTATTAGCTCCAGCAATACCTCTAGCTAACCGGGTAATAGAGCTATCACCTTTCTTTTTACCGGTGATTCCCTTCAATGCAATCAAGTCACCAGCAGTTTCTGCCAATGCTAATGAAGCAGCTTGAATCTTAGCTTTATTAAGTTCTTCTTGAGTGGGTAATCTACCGTTATCTTCCTTAAATTTAAGGAGAGCATCAGTATATTCCCCAGCAGCATAACCAACGTTAGAACCACCAAGTACAAGCTTACCCAGCATACCCATGGAACCAACTGCTACATCACCAACTAACTCACCGGCTAATTCAGAAGTAGCTTTAATAGCAGTAATTGGATCCTTAGATAAGTTCTTACCAGTATCCAGAATGGCATCTACTGCACCAGCAGCAATATCGGTAATACCATCTAAGACATTACCTTTTTCCATTTTGGAAATACCAGATTCCACCTTATCTGCAAACTTAGCATCACCAATCTTTGCAGCTTCAGTTACAAAGTTTTGGTTTTCTTGGTTCACAATGGAACGAATATTGAAGAAATCTCTAATTTCTTTTTGAGTTTCAGCATTAGATAAAGCATTAGCAATAGCTTCACCTTGAGTCTTTTCACTCAATAAAGCATTAGCTTCTGAACTAATATTCTTACTTACTGGTTTGATACGTTGGTTAAGAAGCTCTTTATCTTTATCCATACCCTCATAACTATTACCACTTTGTTGGGCATTAGTTACTCTGATATAAGCTTCTTTAGCTTCTTCGGATACATAATTTAAATCCTGTACCCCTAAGCCATATAAAGATGAAATGGTATCTCCGGCTACTCTAGCACCGGAATAAGCCATAGATGCAACAACGTTACCCACTGCCCCAATAGGATTAGAAGTATCACTGAACCAAGCATTTTGACGAGCTTGTTCTTGAGACTCTAATTGCTTTAAAGCTTGAGTAATTGGATCTTGGGTAGAGCTATTCTCTTGTACAGAAGATTGAGCACTGAAATTATCAGCACTCAAGTTCTGCCGAATATTCTGAACCAAGTTACCCAGTTCATTCGGATTTGGCATATTCGTCCTTATCTTTTCAGATTGCGGATAGCTTCTGGGTTACCCTTGATGGTATCAAGGAAACGTTCATCTGCTTCTTTTCTACGTCTAGAGATATCACCTCTTAGCTCAGCTTGTTTCTGAGCATTGAGTTCACTCTTTCTCATTCTTGTAGCGTATTCTAGAGTACGTTGCATAAGTAAGGAAGTATCCATTTCCTTACCTTCAGTTACAGGCATTGACTCTACAGCCATCTGAATTGCTTGAACTGGTAGCTCATAATTACCAATTTTGTCAGCAGCCTTCATGCGTTCATTAACTTGATCAAATACATCTTGAATACGCTTCTGTAGTTTTTTACCCCCAGAACCGCCTTCAGTATTAAGTGAAAAAACTCCTTCTGGTGGAGCTACTTTAGTAGCATAAGCCATAGTATCTGAAAGAGTCTTAGTTTCATTAATAGGGGTAAGACCTTTATCTACTGGATACTGTTCCATAACAGTACTTTCTTCAGCATTTAACTTAGCAATGGTATTGTCATACTCTAATTTAGTAGCTTGGTTCAGGTATCCCAAATCTTCCTTCTGCCTTACAGTCATATCCTGCATAGACTTATCTAAATTAGAGGCTAACTGATTAAAGCTAGCTACTCCTGTTGCACTGAGGTTAGTTAACAAATCTGGAATTAGCTTTTCTTTAGCATCTTCCATATTGCCACCTTTAGCTAAATAAGAAGTCAGCTGAGCTGTAGCAGCATTCAAATCCTGGGAATCTTTATACTGTTGATCTTCTCTAGCCATACGCTTAGCAGCATGAGCCATACCTTGTTTAGTAGCTTTCATACCCAAACGTTTAGCTTCATTAGCTAGCTTATCCCCTTCAATACCAATCTTACCCCTCTCAAGATCAACCCTGTCTTTTTCTAAACCAATAGCATCTTTTTGGTTTTTCATTAGGTCATCATCAAGCTGTTCGTAATATTTAAATACAGCAGCTCTATCAATATTTTGACCAAAAGGATTAACAGTCTTATCAAACTCTAATGCTTTATAAGACTCCATATCAGGAGCAGCAGCTTTTAAAGCTTCAATAGCAGCTTGAGTGTTCTCACCCCTTTCTTTCTGCTCACCAAAGATATTCATATCTCTTTGATCTTGAGCTATCCCTTGTAGACTAGAGATGGCTTTATCAAAGCTATTACCGGCAGTATTAAAAGCACTAACACTAGTACCAAAATCTGCACTACCAATATTTCTCCAAGTAATAGCCATTAGCGACCTACCTTATTCTCAGCCATATACTCATCTGGTTTCTGATACTGTTGAGGGTTAGCTGAATATCTAGCAGCTTGCCTATCCCTCATCTGAGTATTAATCATATCTACTTGGTTCTGATAATTCTTTTGCCAAGCATCTTTCTGAAAAGCTAAGTTTTCTTTACCAAGCTTCAACTGTTGCATACCCATCCAACCTTGAGCTAATGCCCCTACACCACCTAATACAGGGGATACCCAGCCAGTAGAACCTTGGCCACCGAACATAGATTGTCTATTGAAGATACCGGACATAAAACCAGCATCTGCTTGAGGGCTAACAGCCATTTGAGGCTGACCTCCCCAACTACCTAAACTCTGAGGATCAAACTGTTGTTGCTGTTGGTTAAACAAACCAAGTGCAGTGTTATTAAGAGGTAGATTAAACATGTGAACTCCTTAAACCGGTAAATACAATGCTGACTCATAGAAGTCATTAACTACATTCAAACTTAGTGTAGCAGGATCATCCATTAAACTTCTTTCAAGAAATGAAGCAGCATCTTCATTAGGGTACATACCCACATCTGTAAAGATTCTCATTGGATCAAACAAATCTAATGGCCTAGTTAACTCATTCCAACCTGCTTCTAACTCTGCTTGCATATCTTTCATTTCTGCCTGGAATTCATTGAACTCAACAGACAAAGATTCCATAGCTGAACCAACAAAGTCTTGTACAGAAGCTTGCAATACTTGAAGTGCATCAGGCAGAGAAATAACACCATATACTGCTGCAATGATTGCAACGATAGTTGCAAACTTACCACCTAGTTCCCTAACCATGAACTTAACAGTAAGGCCACCAAGTATAGTGGTAATAATGGACTGGGCTAAGAATACCCCTAATGAAACTACACCAGCCCCAGCAGCAGCAATCAATCCCCCAATCAAACTTGCAGATGGTGCAAATACAATAGTTAGAGCTACTGCTAATACTGCGGTAACAAACTTAAATATACCTGTTTGATACCACTTAAGCTTTACCCACTCATATGCATTAAATGTAATTCTAAAGGAATCATAGGCCAAAGTGTTAGCATGTAGCGTAGGTAGCCTATTCATAATAGAGATATTAATAGGTACTAAAAGAGATCTCTCTTCTGACATCTGCAATGTAGTGATGTAATCCTTATCTGGGCCATAGATTTTATTAGAGTGAAACAAACCAAATACACTAAGAGAAATATAGTTAGTTTCACTAATCTGTTTAGCCAAAGTCAGTTTATCTTTATCAGATACAGCAGAGTTATAATCACTGTATTCAATCTCAGGATTACCCCCATTGATACTCTTTTCTACATGCCCTACTTTACCAATGACTCCCTGAACTACAGTGGTTTCAATGTAGTAATAAACTAGCTTAGATACATAAGTTCCATCAGTAATATCAATGACATTTACTGGAGGATTATTAGAGCCATTCCATTTAAGAAAATCAGCTTTAGTAACCGGAGAAATTGGAACCAAGTCATTAAAATATTCAAATAGGTATCTATCTGATTGTTGCTTCTTAGTATGTACATCTACCCCAAATACTAAGTAAGCATGGTCTACATCATCAATATCAGGGTTCTGGTTGATACCTTCATGCAACTCTTCAATACTTAGATCAATGATATCTAATAGTTTCTTACTGGTTTTATATAAAGGGGTATCCTTGTACTTAGGATCAGTAAGACTATTGTTATTGATACGAAGAGGGACTACCGGTAAATACTGGGTATGTTTAACAGTCTCAGAAGGTATGGTTAAGTCAGGGTACTTACCTGAAAAATCATCATATACCCACCATTTAGGTTGACCTACAATTGCCCCAGCATCAGTAATTATATGGTAAATAGTAATCAAGTAAGGGTGATTATGAACCATAGGAGTAATAACAGTAATTTCTTTAGATACAGTTACTGGTTCAGCTGCTCCAATAGAAGTTAACGTAAGGGTAGCAGTATTATCATCCTTTCTAGTGGTATTAACCCAAAGATATCTAACACCATCAATAGTTACCTGATCACTTTCAGAATCCCAATCTGTGTTAATAGATAACCATTCTTTAGCATGATTTTCTGGAACCATGGTATCAATAGCTGCTGTTACTACTTGGTTCTTATATGGGGCAGTAGGTGGCCTTTCTTTATCTAATGCTACTTGGATTAATGCATCACTTGGTGCAGCTAATCTACCTACTGTACCTTCTGGTAATCCATTGGTGAACTTATCTCTACCATATCTATACATACGCTTCATGTTCTGTGCAAAACAGTTCATGGTAGTGTTCATGATGTCTGTAGATATATTGGTTCCTTCCATAATAGAACCCATTACAGACTGCTTTAGAATCTCAGGTGTATCTTCAATCAATGAAATAGTTTGGCTAGAAGTATATAGCTTCTTCTTACTAAATAACCCCATGGTTCCTCCAAAGAAAAAGGGAGCTTTCGCTCCCTTAGTTTATATCTTAATAGCTGTTATACATATTCTGCTCTAGCAGTTGCAGTATATGGTACTTGAGTATGTGTCTTAACTTCTACGTAAGCAGTCAGCGTACCTTTACTCAACAAAGCTAAATCAATATCAGTCTTACCAAATTCACCAGTATTAGTATCTAGTGTCCATCCAGAAGCTGCCATTGATACACCCATTTCATCAATGATCTTCATAGAGATTACTGAATTACCAATACCAGCATTACCGGTGATAGCACCATATCTACCGGCAATGTTAAGAGAGATAATTGGACCTTTAGTACCAAATGCACTAATACCCAGTTCACTCAACATTGTCTGGACAGATGAACCAATGTTTCTATCTACCAGCATGTTCTGATCGTTAGGTGCAATAGCTTCATCAGTTGAACGTTGTACAGACCAAACATCTGTCATCAACTTAGTAGCTGCTTGCAAAGAGTTATGTCTAAATGCTTTAGCTTGACCTTCATGAACATCTTTCTGTTTACCAATAGAACCCACTACAGGGGCACCATCTACAGTATCCAGAATCTTAGCCATTTCTGACTTAGTTTGTTGAATGATAAGTTTCTTTTGCTCTTCAGTTAATTCACCCTGCTTACCAGCAGTATAAGCAGAAATTGTAAACTGAATAGCTTGAGCTAAAGCATTATTCATAATGGCAATAAATGCATCAGCATACTTATCACCATTAATTCGACCAGACTCATACTCGCCTTGCAGGTGCAGCTTACAAACTTGAACCAGTTTATCGAAACTACCAGAACCTAACAAAGAACCAGTAGTTATCTGATCAATTGTAATCATTTAGGCTGCTCCAGAATTTCAATACTGAACTCTGGCAACCAATCAGTTCTGTGAGCTACTTCTGAACCTTGACGTTGACGTTCATCTAGTGGAGTAGTGTACAGATACTTACGAGCCTTCAAGATATTAACTAGCATCTGAGGGATCCAAATATCTTCAGCTTGAGCACAGTTATAAGGAATAAAGTCTCGGCACATACCTACTACAGAGTTACCAAAACCAAAGTATTCACCACGCCAAGATTTCTTCATTGGGTTAAGGCAAACTACTTTACAACGTACTGGTTTCAGAATGTCTTCACGAATCTGAGCACGTTTAGCCGGAGTTACTTTACCAGTACCGGTAGACTCTTCTTTCTTTTGTGCTTCTTCGTTAGCATCTTTCAGCAGACCTTTAAGAGTCTTCAAGCTAGCGTTGTGATGATATTTAATGTTCAGCAAATCCAGTTGATTCTTAACTGTTTCTACTTCTTGAACTTCTACTTCTTTATCAAATTCAGACATAGCATTGGTCCTTGGTTATAAGAGGGAGTCCTAAGACTCCCTATTTTTATAATGTTACTTACACAGTAGCAGCAGATTTGATAACTGCAATCCACTCTGGGCGCTCAACTAGCATACCATGAGTCCACTTCATAGAAGTGAAACCAGACTCACCATATGGATCGATAGCGTTAGCCATCTCTGCACCCGGCATCTTGGTAATCATCTTGAAGTTACCTTTACCACCCATATCTGCTTGGAAACCCAGGCAGGTAAATGCTTCGGTAGCCATAGCTACTACAGGGAATACATCCATGTAGTCTTTAGTGGTATCAGTATTAGCACCATAACCACCATTAGCAACTGCACGGCCTTTAGAGCTATATACTTGAGTACCAGCACCAGCAACGATCTCTGCACCAATACCGTTCCAACGAGGCATACGTGGAATAGAGATGATACGGAATTGGCCGATAGTACCGATCTCACCATGCAGGGTATTAGTACCAGTTGCATAACGAGCTACGTTGATAAATGCAGGCTGATTATCATTATCCTTCATGTCACGGAAATACATTTCCAGTTCATAAGGGATATACAGGGCATAACCAGAACCAATGATCTTGGAATCAATGATGGTAGAACCACGAGATGCTTTCAGCTTGTTAGGTGCTTTAGACATCTTCAGTGCAATAGCCATACGTTGCAGATCTTGATAAGAAATCAAGTCAGCAGCTTCCATGGTAGCTTCGGTAGAGTGAGTACCAGCCAGATACACATGACCAGCAGACTGAATCAGGTCTTGTGCAATCATGTCTTCTTGAATCAGCTGAGCACCACGAATTGCTTCAAAGCCCATATGACGCAGCAGCTCAGAATCATTATCAAAGCTCAGTGCTTCGTTAGTGAATTCATAGAAGAAGCCCAGACGATGCACAGTACCTTCGATGATTTGACGAGAGAAACCAACACGGTTAACTCGACCACCAATTTCAGTCAGACCTGGAGCACCACGCTGTACAGCATTGAAGTCTTTGCTGGAACCATACAGATTACCTGTTGGGTTGGTGGAGTTAGCACCATTGGCACCAGTAGAATCAATACCTTGGTTATTGGCATTACGATCATCCAGCAGAGGAATCTGATGGAATTTCTTAATAGTTTTACCAGAATGTTTTTGCAGGTTATAAACACCAGATAGCTGAGAGAAATAACGTTCATCAACGATATCTACCAGAGCTTGTTTGATGAAAATATCCAGACGGATTTGTTCACCGATAGAGGACTTGTCAGCTTGGGTAACATTACCACCACTAACAGCCCAGTGTGGGTTGTTATAAATCATCTGACCACGTTTAGCAGCCACATCTGGAAAACCAGCAGAACCTGGAGTTGGAATAGCACGCTGACCCATAATAAATACCTCTAATTAAGTTTAAGTTCTTGCGTATTTTTTCATGAAATCGTCATCACTCATTGAGAAGACGTCTTCCATCTGTCGAGATACAGAATTTCTGCCGGCTCTAGGTGTACTAGCAGCTTTCTTCTGTCTAACCACAGTTTCACGAGAAGGTTTCTTAATAGGTGCTTTTACAGGGGCATTACCATTCTCAGAACGTTGACCTGTTACTGGTGCAGACTGAGCTGGTTGATTTGCATATAAGGCATCACCAACAAACTTATAAGCTTCGATGTCAGATATACCTTGTGGTAGGGAACCAAGCATCTTACGCTTTTCTACTTCTTGTTGAACTGCATCAAAGATCCCACTAGCAATGTGTTCGTTGATCAAACCAATAACTGCTGGGTTGTTCTTAACGATATCTCTAGAAGCACTATCCCATTCTTTACCCAGCACTGTAACTGTACGTGAATAAGTAGGAGTGTCAGAGATTTCTTTAAGTGCATTGTCCAGAGCTAAGTCTTGCTCAGATACACTATGATTAGTAGGTTTATATTTCTTACCTTCTTCTTCATCTAAATCAAAAGTATTTAGTTCAGAATCGGCAATCAATTTACTAATAGCTTGAGGATTCTTATTAAGTAAGTCAATAGCATAACTTAATTTAGATTCATCTAGCATATCGTTGTTTTCTAACATGGCAATTACTTTTTGGACAGGTTTAAGCTGTTCCATTTTCTTACTGTAATTCATACCCATCTGCATAAGACGTACAGCATCTTCAGGAGTATCTACAGTAATTTCTTTGCCGTTAGCTTTAATTGGAGTACCAATTAATTTTTCATACAGAGCTTTATAATCAGTAGAATCAGATTCCTCTTCTTCAGATTCTTCTTCTTCTTCCTGTTCTTCTTGCTCAGTATTTACTTGTTCTTGTTCTTCTTCATCCAAGTGATCAGCCCCAGAATGCTCCTGACTATCTCCTGAATTACCTTCACCTTCTCCATTGATGGAAGCTTGGTTCTCTTCATTGAATTCTTCTTCTTCATCTGACTCACCAATTAAAGAAGCTGGCTCATTGCCAGCTCCCTCATTTTGTTGAACCAGAGAACCATTTCTTTCCCATTGAGCAAATTCTTCATCGCTCATAGCAAAGATATCTACATCTTGGTTCTCGTCCATAATTATTAACCCTCGTAGGAAGTATTAGTTTCTACTTCAGTAGCAGCACTAAATGCTTCATCTTGGATACGGGAGATCTCAGCAGCAATTTCATGCTGTCGTTCTTCAGCCATCTTAGCCATCATTTCTTTGGTATTGAACCAAGCACGTACATGAGAAATAGCTGCCAACTGTTCAGTAACAGTTTCACGAGTATCTTTAGAAACATTAGCCATGATGCCATTCAGACGAAGTACTTCATCTTTGAACAAACCATCCAGCACTACTTTTTTAAATGCACGGGAACGGTACAGGACTTGAATATCTTCAAAGTCAGCAATGATACGTTCACATTCTTGCAGATCACTTTGCAGTTCATTCAGTTCAGTAGACATTATTTTTTATCCTTAGCTTCTTTAGTGTTGGCATCAAGTAATGATTTAACAAAATCACGTTGGAGATTACCTTGAGCTTGAGCTTTCATCTTCTCAAGATCTCTTTCTTGTTTAACCCCAGACTCTTGCTCTACAAAATTCAAGTCATTCAGGTTAGCTTCAGTATTAAGCTTACGAGCTTGTGCAGAATCTTTCTGAGCAATAACTTGTTTCAGTTGAGCTTCAGCTAAAATGCGTTGAGTTTCAGCTTCTAACTTCTGAACCTCTAATTGCATCTTTTGTAACTCTAACTGCTGCATAGGGTCTGGTTCTGGCTGATAATCAGTAATAGTTTTACTTAAATCAGGCATATTACGCAATTTAGCAATTTCCGATAATATAATCTTAGTCATATCGAATGGCAACATTGCACCCATTGTTTGAAGCATAAAAGATAACTCTTGTGCTTTAACATTATCAGATTCAGCAGTAGAGATACCTAATTTGACATCAAACGAACCAGCTAAGTTAACTCTGTTGATTTGGATAAACTGTTCATCAGTAATACGAATTACTTCTTCATCACTTAACCATTCAGCATTCATTGCTAATACTTTCTTAGCAATTTTCTCCATGCCAGCAGCAAGTCTTCTAAGGATATTCAATTCACGTTTACTAGCTGCATCCAACAACCCTCTTACACCAGTAGCAGTAGTACCAAGTGCATCACCTGATAAACCCCCGGTAAAAGATTTAACACCAGTTAATGATTCAGCTTCCATACTAAACAACTGAAGCATATTGAATGTACTTGCTGGTAATTCTGGGTATTGATGTTCAATGATAGCTAAACGTGGATCTACAGTAGGATTAAACTCATAATCTTCACCTGCTAAGAATTTACGTCTGTTTACTGCATCTAAGGCATCTTTACGCATACCTTGTTGACCATTAGCACTACGTGCCATTGCATCAACCATACCTCTAGTAAGAGCACCAATAAGACGTTGGTTATCTTCTAGGAGTACTGCATCAGGCTCACCATACAAAGAGTTCTTAACTGGTAGATAAGGAACAATAACAAATGGAATCTTCTGATCTGGGTATGGATTCTTTTCCATACGAATCATAGTTTCACCGACCCAAGCAGCTACAATTGGTTCAGTAGTCCCATCGTTGTTGATATCCCAATAACCCCAATACTCTCTTACAACAAGTTTCTGTCTAGGTTTATCTTGGAATTGGAAAGCTCTATCTTCATGGTCTGGAATATGATGACCATCTACACGAGCATCTTGTTGATCAGGTACTTTATCTAAATTCTTATAAATGCCAGCTTTTTCTAAAGTAGCCATATTGGATTCATAAGAATAAACAATGAAGTTAGCCTTATCGAAGTTACCCCCACAAGTGGGATCCATAGTGATATTGTTATAATCACATACTTCAATATTAGGCTGATTTTTAACTGTCTTAGCTACAGTTACTTCTTCGTACCCAGATACAATTGCTCTAATAGGTCTACCATTTAATTCAGTAGCCATAACAGATTCATGAACCAATGGATCTAATTGATCATATGCAGCTCTATTCTCTTCTCGCAGAACCAATGCTCTATTGATTACTGCGATAGTTTGTTCATCTACAGCTTCAGAATATTCATAGGTAGGTACTTGTTCCTTAACGTACTTCTCTTCAAAATCCCAACCTACTCTAACAATAACAGTACCTTCATTAACTGCTGTACGTACATAAGTATCAATCAAATGTACTTTGTCTAGTTGGTTATTGAATTGATAGTTAAGAATCAGTTCATTCTGATTAGCAGCTTCTCTATCAGCAAATGTCTTAGGCTGAACAGAAAAGATATCTTGGTTATTCAAGAATGGTTCAGAGAGTGCTGAGTATCTCCACTCTGCTTGTTTACGAACCAGTTTAGGTTGTACACCTGATTTACCTGGCTGTTTCTTAATGGCATGACGACCATCAGTTTCCAGCATGTCAACCCAATCACTAATACGAGCTACTTCTGTGTTCTTCCAAGAGGTAGCAAGATTATAATCAGACTCTAAATCAGCAACAGTAGGCTCATTAACCCAATCAGTTAATGGACCTTGTTCATCAATTACTCTTGGTTCCATTTCATAATCCTGTAAGTCAGTAAGTATTGAATAACAGTTTAATGTTACTTAGAGTGTTTGTCTTGTGACAAATACGTAGTTAGCAACTGCATCTGTCTAGTTTGCTCTTGCTGAAGCTTACGAATCTCATCAAGACTATGCCCAAACTTTTCGCCTAAAGTATTCATACCAATCTTTAAATCTAAGATATCTTGATTGCTATTAATTACTTGCCGACCCATGGACTCTAATTGGATTTCCATAACCTTAACATTAGCATTGGTTTCCATTACCCAAACAGTACCCCCAGATAAAGCAGCCACCACTACAGAACCAACTACTGGAAGTATCATTTTATAATTAACAGTCATAGCATTCTCCAAAAGAAAATAGGGGAGTAAATACTCCCCTTAAATATTAATCCTTGAACCAATCTGGTGGTACAGGTTTATCATCAGTCATTGGATCGTAATCCCTTAATTTCTGACGATATTCCCTGATTTCATCCAGCTGCATAGTACCAGCTAAACTACGTTTAGAGTAAGTAGCGTCAGGAACCATCATATAATCAGTTTTGTTTAACTGTTCATTTCTCCAAGCTTTCTCTCCCGGTAGTCTAGATGCACGGTCTTCACGTTCAGTTAAACCAAGTGTTCTTGGATCAACGTTATTATTAAAACTCCAAGAATTCTCCCAAGTAACTGCATAATAATTACGAACCATACGTACAGCTAAGTTATAGTTAGCACCCGGATCAGCGGACCATCCTGGACCAAACAATACTTTTCTAGTCTTCCATACAGGCGTAGCATCAATACCCCCTACTGTCCCAGAGTTGGAAGCATAATAAACAGTCCAAGGTCCTAAACTTATTTGACCTCCTACAGGAATATATGTACCAGCCCCTGTATTATCCCATTGGAAATTGGTTACTGAAGGGGATGTAGCAATTACTTGCCCATGTTTATTAATTAAACCAAATTGAAAATGGTAGCTAGTCATTAAAGACATACGCATACGCATAACAAATGCATCTTGAGGAATAGTCTGGAATCTTGGTCTACGTACTTCATCTACCCCGCTAGGGGTGGACAAATCTCCAGCAGCAAAATAAGCACCATTACCAATGATTCTCCAGTTATGATCATGTTCACCAATCCAATGAGAATCTGAACCAGAGAACTCAGTAAGGCAAGATACAATCAGATTGTTATTCCATGGATACCCTCTAGTGTTGTAGTTATCCCCTAAGCAAGCTAAGTACTGTGCTGTAGTGGTAATACGAGCACCATAGATAGAACCACCTACAAAGCTAGTACCGGTAATAATTCCAGAGAATGCACCGTTATTAGTGGATAACTTACCCATCAATTCACAGTCGGTAGCATGAATCTTACCTACATCATTGATATAGGTATGCCATCCTGCATATGGACCTCCAGTACCCACTAACAGTTGAGTACCCCAGATAGTTCCACCATGCATCTCTGAATCATTAATTCGACCATTAATAGTAGCATTGTTACAGGTCATATCACCGGCAGCATTAACTAAGAACTTATCGTTCACATTAATAGATGAACCAACAATAGAACCACCATCAATAGTAGGGGTATCGATAGATACACCAGCCCTAACTTTATCTGCTACGAAGGATCCCTTAACAATCATATCACCGTGGATATAGAGAGCAGCTTCTTCCCAAATAGCAGTATTAGGGTTATTAGGGTTAACTAATGCTTTTCTTGTTAATGCTTTCAGTGGATCTGCTGGATCATGCACTGTTAACACATCATCAAGCACAGGCCATCTTTTATATTTATTAAAGAATGCAGAGTTAATTACTGAATCCCCAGGCCATTCTCCAGTCCAAGGACTCCACTCTAAAGTATATAAACCAGCCCCATTAGCACCAGCTGGGCCAGTAGGACCCGGTAAACCTTGAACACC
Organism: Fusobacteriaceae bacterium; assembly: GCA_051646055.1. Taxonomy (GTDB): domain Bacteria; phylum Fusobacteriota; class Fusobacteriia; order Fusobacteriales; family Fusobacteriaceae; genus JAGNZR01. The sequence continues at coordinate 14,290 of JBOFCM010000047.1, read as the reverse complement.
TGTAGGGCCAATAAGACCCTGTGGGCCTTGAGGTCCCATAGGTCCTTCAACACCTTGTGGTCCTCTAGCACCTACGTCACCTTGGAAACCTTTATCACCACGAGGACCTTGTGGGCCTTCTAAGCCTCTTGGACCTTGAGGACCAATTAATCCTTCTGGGCCAATAGGACCAATAGGCCCTTGAGGACCTTCAGCACCTCTAATAGGACCAATGTTATACCAACGTTTACGAAGCATAGACCAAGCTAAACCATCATCTACAGCAACTGGTTCACCTAAATAAGTGCCGGCAGTAGATGTAATCCAAAGCTCATTTTCAGCTACAACAACTTTATCTAAGATCTCATATAGGGGAGCAATACCTTGGAATAAGAATGCTCTACCATCTAACCCTTTAGGACCTTGTTCCCCTTGAGGACCACGGATACCTTGAGGACCCTGCTCACCAATAACATTAGTAAATTCACCCCATGAACCGTCAGGATGTTGGAATCTTACTTTAGTACCTTCCCATTCATGTTCCGGTCTTGGGCCTACATTACCTTGCGGACCTCTTTCACCGGTAGGCCCTTCTACCCCTTGAGGACCTTGTTGACCTATACCACCTTGCTCACCTGGATCTCCTTTAGGACCTCTAAGCAAACCAATGGACAACCAACCTAAATAGGTTTGTTGTAAGGCAGTAGTCCAAACTAAACCTTCGTTAACAGTGACATGTTTAGGATTACCATGTTCATCAGTAATGACCCCTTCAGTAGAAGAAATGTAGATATCACCAATATCTGGTTTAGGGATCTTTAAAATATCTTCTAAAGGTAATGAACCTTTAAAGGTAATCCCTAAAGCAATAGAGTTAACTGTATATACAGCTACAAACAATTTCTGGCCTACGGCCAGTTCTTTAGCAAAAGTAACTGTTCTATTTTCTGAATCCACTGTGTAGGTATCAGGGTATTGGAATACACTGTCTACCCATACATCTACTTCAACAGGTACTACATCTAAATCAATAGTATTAGTTGCTACATCAATTGTTTTAGTGAAAGGTACTCTGATACCCCCCATACCAGCTTGTAACTGTTCAGCTTTAGGTAACAGTTCTACTACGTTACCATTAGCTAAAGTTTCAGTTTTATTATGCTGCGATACAAAACCCTTCGGTCTAACAATACCAAAGTAAGCTACAGAGTCTGCTTCAGTACGATCACCCACAAGTAAAACAACATCATCCTGAACCAACTTAGCTAACTTAAGTTCATACAGGTTAGAGAATGTGATCATGTTTATGCTCCAACTAATCTAGGTACACCTAAGTAATCCACATAAAATTCATATACAGAATATGAACTTAGGATTAACTGAAGGTGATTTCTCCCCAAGTTTAAAAACTGAGGACTATGAACCAATGTAATGTTATCAGTAGATGGGATTAGAGTGTACTTAGTGAACTTCTTAAGGTTATCAAATCTAACCACATTTACTGGATCATCTGCTGTAATAATTACAGAATTTACTACTGAACCAAGATCTAAAGTAGAAGTAGTTACCTTTACTTGCTCAGGTACTGTTCCACGTAAAGCATCCCAATGAACGTGGTCTAATTCCCATGAGCTAGCAGAAGTATGTGGAATTGTCTTAGGCAAGTACTCAACACCTTCATGAATAATCTTAGTAGATACACTGTTATAAGTAGTATCTGGTGTCCATTGTACTGGTGGGTTAATCAAGATATTTCTAGCAGCTGCACCGATAGCATAATAGATTTCACTTCTAGGTAATGTTTTAGCATTTTGGGAACTAAAGAATAATTCACCTCGGTCAGTAAATACTTTTAAGTTACCACCTTCTAAATGAATACCATGGGTTTCTGTGATTACATGCTCTCTGTCTAAGTTGATATCACAGATATACTGCCTATTCTGGTAAACCAATAAAGGTTTAATAGTCTCACCTGCCCATACAGAATCTTTGAGCACATTACCCTTAGAGAGTAGAACCATCTCTCTATTGAATGCTGTAGAGATATCATAAGTTAGTGTGGCAGTTTCTCTATCTACAATGATAGTTTGTACTGCTAACAACACTGAGTTCATTGGGTAAGTACGTTTAAGTTCAATGATGGTTGGGCTAACTACATCATAGTCTTTACCAATAACTAATCTACCAATGTCTGCCCTTGGGCTAGATACATATAAAGTACATCCATTAGCAAATACTTTGTTTAGTTGTACTGTAGTTTGAGAACCTTCAAGAATAATTTTTTCATGAATCTCAGTACCTTCTAGGTTATTAGCTAACTGAACCAATTCATCTAGGTTATCTACAATACCTTGGATACCTCCCGCTACCGGGCCTAGTTGAGCAATGGTATCAATGTGTTCAGCTACCTCTTTAACTGCATCAAAATCAGTACCTACATACTGATCTACAACACAGCTATTACTTTTACCCATTGTTGCTTTAGTACCTTTCATAGCTACCTCTAAATAAAAAGGGGATCTTATGATCCCCTTTAGTTTATACCTAGTTGAGCATAGTTAGATAAATCTTAAAGATACATTAACTACTTGCCCATTCCTTGCTTGAAACCAAGAGTAGATACTACCCCAAGGGTATTTAAACTCAGACTGATTATCATAGAAATCAGATCTACCTACTGCCATAGTTCCTGCACCTTCAATAGTTACTTCTAATCTATTGGTATGATTACCTACCATGTTGATAGTAAGTTCATCTCCCATTACTGCGTACACAGCAATTTGAGTACAAAGAATTCCACCAAAGGTATCAGGACTAAGGCTTCCCATTGCTTGCCCTGTAGGGCTTAGGTCTTGGTTAGCATGAGAATAACCATAGTTTTGCCCAATAAAATTGAGATTACCAATGGTCAGTTTATTACCCATACTCTTGCCAGCCATTTCAGACATCCATCCAGAGGGGGATAACCCTAGAGCAGCTCTAGCATTGTACATAGATCTTTGACCTGTCTCAGCTACAGCTTGAGAACCAACCCATCCAGGCAATCCTCCAATAGCTTTAGTTTCCATAAAGTTTACTCTTTAAGGTATCTACTTCAGCTTTAAGTTCTTTAACAGCCTGAACCAATAAAGCAATACTAGCTGCTGGGGAAATACTTAAGATTTGATCTGTACCTTCTGTATGTACAGCTTCAGGTAATACAGCTCTTACATCTTGTGCAATAAGCCCTACTTCCCTTACTGTTTCAGTACTAGTTAAGGTAGCTTTCTTATTGTAGCTATAACCTGTAAGGGTACACACTTTATCTAGAGCATTAGTAATTGGTACGAAATCAGATTTAAGTCTTCTATCAGATCTAATATGTACATCGTTAAAATCACCATAACCTGCACAAAAGAAAGACTTATCATTCCTAAATTGGAATGGAGCACTTTCCCATACCCCGCTATTATAACGGTGCAGTATCATGTTACCTGTAACACTTTCTTCTTGAAGTCCCCAGCCAACCCCTGATTGCCAATCGGGACCATTATTGAATGTAATGGATATATCCGCAGGAAGACTTACACCACCTGCACTTCCTATACCATGCCCAAAGTTTACAAAGCCATTATTAAGGTTGCAGTATACAGGTCTTAAATTGTTATACCCTCCTGATTCTGCTTCACCTTTATCAGTAAACATTAGGTATAAATGACTGCCATCATTTCTCCAGAATGAACCAATACCTCCCGGATCTGGGACGGTTCTATAAGTATCTTGTGTAAATGAAGTAATCGTGCCATTTACTTTCATTGCCCCACTTACAGTACCTCCACTAGCAGGGTATGCACCTAGATCAGTTAAGCTTGGTTTATTAGTAGGTGAATAGACTTTATCTTCATTAATGTAAATATCACCTAATGCTCTAATAGGCCCATTACAAGCTAGTCCCCCACTTTTAAGAAAAGTGGTATGAGCACCTACTCCAGCTTGATCAACTGCTAAATCCCCATTTGAACCAAAAACACTCCAAGTTTTATTTGAAGTATCGGCTTCTACAAAAGTAACAGCAGGGGCATCTGATTTAATGGTTACTGACGTAGCTTCTACATCCCCGCTAGGGCCAGTACCCCCACCCCCGCCACTACTACCCGGTTCACCAAAGATATCATCTAAAGTTATATCAGCCATGTTTACTCTCCAATGCTTCTACTCTTGCTAACAGTTCTTTGATTGCTTGATTCTGGGCAGCAATGATAACCATTGGGTTTAAAAATTTTCTATCTTCACCATTTTCTTCAGTGGTATCCACTAGAGTAGATACAGCTTCAGGTAAGATTTTTTCTACATCTTGGGCAATAAAACCAATAACAGTTTTATCATCATTTCTATAGTTAAATTGTTTAACTTGTAAGTTTGATACTTTATCTAAGAAACTAGCAGATTTAGTTCTACCTACAGAAACAATGTTCTCTTTGAATCTTTCATCTGAACCAATATGCCAACCTGCTATAGCATATGCATTACCACTGTTTGTAAAATTGAATTGTTCTTGACCACCTTCAAAATGCATTTTGACATGAATGTAACCACCTTCAGGGTAGTGAACATCCATAGCAAATAAATGACTTCTTCCCCATTGAGTAGCTTTAATGAGAGTATGTGCTAGGGCTTGTGTGTTTTGTGCATCAACATGTACACCAGCAGCACGATCTCTCCAATTAGTCCATGTTCCCCCTTCAACTTTTCCACGAACTAAACCACCATCAGTACCGGCTACTTCATTTACACAATGGAAACCAATTTGTGTATTAGGGGTAGAAAAACGTTCTGCCCAAAATGTGCCATCTTCACCAAGTGCAGCTATAGTATTACTACTTTTAACCCTAAACTTTAACTGGCTAGACGAGTTTTCATGCCAAATTAAAGCACGTTCATTATTCTGAGCATCCATCATCCAGTAATGGAGGTTAGGTGCATCACTCCTCAAAACAATTTGATCCATATGAACATTAACGTTACCTTTAACAGTTATTGAACTATTAATGTCACCCCCTGCTTTATCAAATTTTTCTCTAAATGCTTTAGCATTCTTATTTGCATTACTCATAATTGTTCCTTACTTATATCCAAAAATATGAGAGATGTAAGTATTAGGCCAGCCTACAGTACCCCCTAAAGCAATAGCAGTAAAAGTAGTATCAGAACGAAAATCAATCCAACCACCTACAACATCATTAACTTCGTTGTAATACTTACCAATTAAATGACGAGTGTTACTTTTAATTAATGAAACTGGAATGATGGTACTTAAAATGTGTGGTGTATTATTTTGATGGATTGATGTTATTGAAACACTCAACCTTTCATAATCCCTAATATTAGGGATATTTCCTGAACCCCCATTCTCCACTCTACCTTCAAACAGGATTACTTCTTTTCTTTCCTCTAAAGCACTCAGCTTGTTAGAAAGCTTTTGAATTTCAAGATTTTGTTTATGCATATCATTGCTAGTAGGCATACCATTAAAGGTAAATGTACTAACATTGATTAGATAGAATTGATCACCAAATACTGCTGGTTCAACAAGTTCTACTTTACCTACGTTATTCTTAAAATAATCTTCAGTAGGTGTAAGAATTACACCATTCTTAACCAACAAATACTCTGCATCTAACTTGAGGGGGAGAACCTTCTCCCCATCTTTAGCTACATACACTGAAGAATTCATAGTCTTCAATTTTGGATTCATACCTAAGTAACCCATGATTACTCCTTAATATATTCGCAGTTAAATTGACCAGGGGACCACATTATTGTTTGTGTCCCATTTACTGCTTGAACTTCAAATCTAATGACATCACCCTTATTCAAACGAAACATAAGCTCACAGGAAGCTGTAGTAATTGTTGTTGCTGTTGTGGAGGGCTGATAATAATTTGCTGCTACAGTGTGTTTAGCACCGTTTACAAATATAGCAGCTGTTGAGTTACTTGTTGATGTTGGTGCTCCATCACGAGTAGTGTAAGAAAACTGAATACGGTAAACCCCTGCTTTAGGTACAGTTACTGTCCCGGCAGAGGCGTTATAAGCAAACCCTTCATTAAAAACCATAGCATATTGGGGAATTAAAACCCCATTTGGTGAAGATACACTTTCATTAGTATTGCCATTTAATGAAATGATAGGTTTATCTTTCAACTTAGCAATATCAGCTTTTAACTTAACATTTTCTTGAGCTAAAGCATCAAGATCAAAGTTACCTTCATTATCTACTGAACCATAAGCTTTGATAGCAAATACAGTAGATTGTTTAACTCTTACTCCCCAACAACCAGCTAAATTTAATGATCTGTTTTCATTAGCAGTTGGTACTACACGAGAAGCATCAAAGAGAGTATTTTCTTTTCTTGTATTTGTGTTCTGCCCATAATCGTTAGAAAGCCTTCCACCATCCATGATTCGAGTAACATCTCTATCAACAGCAGTGAAAGCCCCATCATGTGCTTCTATGATATTGTAGATTTCGGCATACGCAGTTCTAAAACGGCCTGTAATATTCCGAATGGCATCTCCTTGAATAATCCCTGATTGAGCTGAGTTAAGCCCATCGCCACGAATGAATACAGAACCTTTTGTATTCTGAGTTTTACCATTCATATCCGGTACACGGAATACATCAGGCAAACCGGACATCCAATGGCCACGATTCTCAGGATGATTACTAAACAAATCATCATTTACTTGATGAACCAAATCGCCCTCAAACAATGGGGTAACATCAGGATAATCCGAACGATTTAAAAGCTGCCCATCAGCTGGGACAAAATCAGGATCTATGTGTGCTCGTTTAGGAAACCATTTAACATCACCAATACGATACTCATGATTAACTATAGGAGTTCTATTAGTACCTAAGAACTTATAAAGCTCTACATGAATAGTTTCATCAAACTGGCTTCCATCACAATACAAATACCCCGAACCAATGGTGTTATAAGGGAACTCTACAATAGTTCCCACGGATACACCTTTGTTTACTTCTACTACTGATTGGATAGGATCATAATTTAAGTAACCCATCATGCCTCCAACTTATAGTTATTAACTGCACCATCCATCTCAGACAAACTAAGCCATACATCAGCAGAAGCAGCAACAGATGAGCTAACTACAACTTCATCAGTTGGACTAAGCACTAACTTCTGCTCTTGACCTGAGAAAGAAAAAGAAGTGTTAGGTGGAATAACTAACCCTTTAAGAATATGGATAGAAGTACCACCTCGTTTAAGAACAATATCCACATAGATAATTTCATTAACGATATTGGCAATGTTACCCCCAATTAAAATACCATTCTTGTTATTAGGGGTAGTGTAAACAGTGGTAGCGGCTGTACCTACAGCCGCACTAATAGCATTATTTAGTAATCCCATAAAATCCTCTTAGAGAATCAAACCATATACAAAAGCTAAATCATTATTAGCTTCTACTTGTTTTTCTAAATCACTTAATCTTTTGGTGAATTCTTTCAAGTTAGCTGAACCACTTTCACCTACACCATCAGTGATTGCCCAATGATCCCTTACATAAGTAATAGTCAGTACACAGTTGATACGGTCTAACAGTAGATCATGGCCATTAAATCCTTTAATACGAATTGGGTTTACATCAGCTTTGCCAGATAAGTCACCAATAACAATGAAGTCATCATGTTTAGGATCTACAGGTAAAGTTGCAATAATCCCGGCAATACGAGTATCAACTAAATGACCTTTACCTTTAACAATCTGAAACTCAGAAGTATAGATAGTGTATTGAATCTTACCTGAACCAATAGGTGCCCAGCCGAAACCATTACTACCTTCAAAGGATTGATCATCAATATTGAATCTAATGTTACCTGCCTCTACCCCATCTCTCTGTTCTGTAGTACCTGAAGGTAACTTCACTGAACCAGTATGAGTATGGGAGATTTTACCAATAATGGTGTCCCCATTACGGTCTACAGCATTAAGGTCATTAGGGCTTGGTTTATTAGTGGTAGAGTAAATAACAGATGCACTATCACCTGTTAAACTATCAGAATCAGAATAAGCAAACTTACCATCAACTCTTTTACCTAACCTAGTAAGTACCCCATCACGATCCATAAAACCAATAGAGATATCAGATACCCCATCAGTTCTATGAGCAATAACTTTAGGTTCTGCACCGGGAACAGCTACTCTCACTTGGGTTCTAGGTACAATTTCATCTAGACCAATAGAGAATCTTCTATCTGTTGCTTCAGTACCATCTAAGTTAAGAGGAATAAGTTCTAAATAATTAGGGTTACTTTTAACTGTTACACCAATGGTTCCAGGCTTATAAACTTTAAAAGTTTCAGTAGAGGTCAATCCAACAATAGATAGTGAACCAGTAATTTCACCACCAATTAGCTTTAAGTATTTATCTTCCAGAGATACTGCACCAGCTCTACCATCTACGGAGATAACACCAAAATTACCGTGGATTTGATAATAGGTATCTGTAGCTTTTTCATAATAAAGAATGTCACCATTAGCCCAATCTTTACCATCAAAAGTATGTGTACCAGCCCCAATTCCAGTTACATCCCATTTAGCAGTAACACTCTTATCTACTGGGTAAGTATCAGTAGTTGGATCCCACAAACCTTTATAGACTACTCCCCCGATCATACCGTCATAGATAGCTTGAACTAATGCTTTCAATCTCTCTACTTCAATACGTTCACTAGTAGCAATATCCTGTGAATCTTTAGCTTTCTCAGCAGAAACAATAGCAGCATCTTTAGCAGCAATAGCTACTTGAGCATTATTTTCTGATCCAGCAGCAGCTCTCTCTGCATTGATTCTATCAATATCAGCATCATTTGCATGTTTGCCTGCAAGGGTAGCACTAGCATCAGCCTCTTTAGCTGAATTAGCTGCATTAGCTTCACTTAGCTTAGCAGCAACTACTGACTTATTAACTTCAATCACACCTTCTACTACTTTGATCAAGTTTTCAGTAGAAGTTTGCGCAGCATTGATAGCAATGTTCTTAGCTTCATTGGATTGATCCGCAGAAGTAGCAGAGGCTAGTGCAGAAGCTGAAGAAGATGCAGAAGCAGCTAAAGCTTCATCTCTGTATCCTTTAACTAAATCTACAATACCCGGTACTACATCAGCGGGATTAACTGTAAATCTTTTAAAGTTTGGATCCCCTTCAGGAGTTATTCCCATGGTTGCAGGAATCTTCAATACTTCGTAGTCATATTTACCAAAACGAACTAATGAAGCTGTATCAAGAATAGTTACCCCAACTTGCCAACCTCTAGATACACCCATTCTACGTAAAGCTTCTAATCTGAAGCCTCTAGATTCAGTATCTGGGATGGAAAGTTCGTCCATTCCTGCAAATTTAAGCAAAGCTTTATCAAATTCATTCCAATCCGGTACAGATCCCCTATAACCTTTAGTAAAGTCCCTATTTGGTTTAGAACCTGCCGGCATAGTGTAAGGGATTACTGAATTACAGTAGTAAATTTCACCCTCAAAAGTAGCGTATTCCCCCACTTTATTGATGGTAAAACCCTGTTCAAACGAACCAATAATGTTATGGCCTAAATACTTAGCCAAAACTTCAAAGAACGTATCAGATTCTGAACCAATAAGAGATGCTACTTTCTTAATTTCAGAAATGTTCTCAGCAACTAACTTAACAATGTCAAAGTCAGTATTGATATAGTAATCAACAGCATCAGCACATGACTTACCCGGACTTACTGAGTTAGTAGTGGTAGAGCAATTCATTCTCTTAGTAGGTATTTTCATTAAACCCAACCTCTTCTCTCAGCTTTGCAATTAGGGTTAGTAGTGTTGTACTCATTATCCATACCTTTAACGGTAAGGTTTGCACACATCAACTCATACTTCTGGTAGTTCACCATACTCAATTGAGCTTGGTTCTGATCACTACTTGCTGCATATGCCCTGAAACCAACATAAGCCATAATCAATGGTAATGCTTGAGCAGGGATATCTAGGTAAGTGGTATCTTTAGTTACCAATGGTGGTCTAGTTCTATAAGTAACGAACAAAGCATTAGTATCTACTGGGTTAGGAATCTCAATAATATTAGGGGCAGGGGTGAAGAACACCTTACAACTATGAGTGTTATTCATAGCTAACTCATCCCCAATCTCATCATATACTGCTTCAATCCTAAGTAAGTTACCTGTAAAAGGTTCATACTTAGAATCATCAATATATTTAATAGGTACTTCAGTTGGATCAGTTACTGCAAATCTTGGTTCTAACAGATACTCTGTTAATCCTGAATGCTGAAGTAATACCAATTCTTTAGTAAGTAAAGGGAACCGAGTATATACCTCTGTAATAGCAGTATTAATAGCTGCTACTACTTTATTCACAGTATTCTCATTAAAGTACCCATCCATAGCCCAAGGGTGAGTTCTCAACTCACCATTAGCTAACTGAAACAATAAATCATCTAAAGTCATACGACATATGCCTCCAAAGCACTGGATGAACTAAACGAATCATCCTCTTCCCACATACCACTTCTATCATTGTAAGAAAGAGGTACATCATCATCAGATGGTTTCCAAGTTTTTAACAGGGATAACATAGAGATTGTATCAATAAAGTCATCGTGCTTACTCTTAAATCCACCCCTAGCAACAAGTCTTAACTCATCCATAGCTTCAATCATAGTTTCATGATTTTCTAACTCTTTAGGAAAGAAAAACTGTCTTTGCTTAAACCAAGGAACAACAGTTAAGAATCTAGTGAACTTCTGGTTAGTTGGTCTAATTCCGGGCTTACCTGAATTATTCTCAGAAGCAATATCAAACCAAATCTTCTTCTGCATCATCTCTTTTTGTAACCAAGGGATGAAACCACCTTGTTGCCCAGTAACTTCTATACCAACTGATTGGGGCTTGTAGATCTGAACCAATCTGAATAAGTCATCAATATTCTTATCCATCAATTGACGTTTACATACTCCATCAATCCAGAACCAATAACCTTTACTATTCAAAGCCCATACTGATATTACAGAATAGTCAGCACTAGTCTTTTCACTGGTAGCAAAGTCTGTAGTTATATAGATGTTGTAGCTACCTAAACTATTAATAACATCTTTTCTTTCAAACCATTGAATGTCTGTATCATCAATAATTCTATCTTCATCAGACATAATACGAAGCATAAGTTCTTGGTTAAATGCATCTAACTTACCCAATCCCTTCATCTTCTTATATGTCTTCATGATGGCATCATAGGTAAAACGATCTTCCCAACTACCTCTGAACTCTTCTCTTCTACAAGGGAACTGTTCACATACTGGGTAAACGTTTACTGCCCATGCCCCTGATTCAACTGCTTTATACAATGGATCTCCAGCATGGAAGGGAGTACCATTCCAAATCACCTTTCTTCTACTTGGGTGTAAGGCAAATTCAATAGCGTTATAGACAGTTTCTTCTATAGCAGCGATAACAGTCGGGGAACGAGCATCATCATCACTAAGCAAGTCATCCAATAAAGCAAGAACCGGACGGGAGTTATTCTCTCTCGTACCACGAACACCAGTCTTTGCACCATGCCCTGTAACAACAAAGATACCCCCATCTTTATTCCTAAATTCCCATCTAGCATCCGTGATATAAATTTTGGGAATATACTGTTGTAAGAACTTACTTCTATTCCATCTGTTCTCTAATGACTTCCTCATTCTCTTGATACCGTTATCCATTGAGTCAGAGACATACAATGCATAAGGTACTGAACCAAAGTTAGGTAACTCATTGAAGATAGCCAGATACCAAATCAAGTATTCAACCAAGGTAGTCTTTGCAATACCCCGGTGGCATAGATTGATAGTATCCAAACCATCAGCAATAAAGTTATCCAACATTCTTAAGTGAACTGGTGGGGTCTTATTCTCTAGGTCAGGGCCTTCAATCAACTTAATCAAGTTAACTAAAGTAAGGGCAAACTCGCTAGGCACATAATCATTAATATCTGTGTAGTTAACTTCATTTAGATAGTCTTCAACACTCTTAGCAATTACTGTCAGTTCTGTTTCTAAATCAGTCTGGCTCATTTACTTTCTCCAAGATTTCACTATGAGCTACTTCCTTCACATTCATCTGCCCTGAACCAATAAGATTAGCTTGCTTCTGGGATAGAGTAGCCAGGGCATTACTCAACTCTTGGATAATACCTGTATCTTTAGCACTAACTTCCACATTCAACTTAGCAGACTCAGGAGCTTTAAGGTGATTCATCAAACTATCAGCAGCCTTCTGTACTACATGCTCATTCTGGGAGTTAAGTAAGTTAGCTTGTGCAGCAATAGCTCTATGCCTAACTGATGCATACATGATGTAGTCAGGGATAAGAGTTTGTTCATAAATAAGAGTAACTAACTTGGTTTTGTTATAGGTACTGGCATAAGCAGACATGTCCTTAGTGGATACACCTCTAGCCATCATATCCCTACATTTCTGGGGGAATACCTTTTGATAAGCAGCCATACTGCTCATACCCATAGTCTTATATGAGATAAACATTACAGCATTAAAATAGTCATTAAGTTTGAACCTACCCTCTTGTAAAACCTTAGAGTAGGTGATGATGTTTTCTGTATAGACTTCCCCCATTTGAGGGTCTGCAATCATTCCATTAACAGTATCTACAAAATCTTGAGTAATCTTAGATTTATGCTGTTTAGGAACTACTTCAATTAGATCAGTTACAGTTAACATGGTGATACCTCACTTATCCGATAGAGTAGATATAGTAAGATAATAGATAGGATTGAACCAAATAAAAAAGGAGACTCTTTAAGTCTCCTAGTTTATGTAGATAAGTTAACTCTCATCCATGAGAAGTGAACCTCCTTGTAAATCCATAATACATACTATCAGTTTCTAAGCATTAACTTAGTTCACAATATTTTATGCAATAAAATGAAATCCATTAGGGATTTTTGCAAAATTTAGTATGAGTGTAGTACTTACACTCTCGAATCCCTAGAGACGAAGCATCCCCCCCCCCTATCTTCCACTAGCGTATACCTAGACTACCTACCCCTTTAATAACTAATAACAACATGAGCTACGCTCAATACATGGATAACTATCATCCATACTTAATCTATCTATATCTATTGGAGTACTAACATGAAAGCATTATTCGCTACTGCATCACTGGCTATCACTACTCTGTTCCAAGTAATCATCACTATGCTGGAATGCATGGGCATCCTCTCTAACTCAGCTAAGCATGTATCTGAAGTAGTAGAGGTCAACGCTGAAGCATTCAAGATTGAAGAAACCATGACAGCTCAGTCTCGCATCAAGCAGCTGAAGAAAAAGCTGGAAGCTGAAGAACAAGAATAAACAAGATCAATTAGCTCACTCCTATTGGAGTGGGCTAAATCTTTTTATACACAATACACATTACACACTACACATTGGATAGTCAGTCTACTGTATATACATACATAGTCCTAAAACTCTCTGTACGAAGCTCTAAGGGATTTACCTGTAAATCCAGTGTGTTGATACAAGTTTATTCCAAACTATTTACTAACCCTAATTCTACTGTGAATCTATAGCTACCATGTACTCTATTCACTTAATTCATTGCCTTCGGCAATTGAATATGAATTTTCTAAACTAGATCCTAACAATCATCCACACTTATCAAAGCTACCGCTTTAACACTGGAACTATTCACTAATCAAATTAGGACTAACATCATGACTGTATTCCATTTACAAGGACATAAGTTCTCTTGTACAGGCTTCAATGAAATCATTGGCTACATGAGAATATTTAATACCTCATCTGTAGATACTGCATTAGCTAGTATCGAAGCCAATACATATCTAAAGCCTCATATCATTGATGATGTAATCGTAGACTTCATCTTCCAAACCAATCTCGATTAATAGGACTAACATCATGCAAACATTCAACATGCAAGGTTATCAATTTAACTGGTTCATGTTCCAAGTAATTGGCTCACTTAAAGCTGAGTTCTCTATGGCTAGGTTAACTGACCTAATGACTCACTTGCACAATACAACTGGTGCTCAATTCATCTTCAATGAAGATGGTGTAATCATTGATATTGCTTACTAAGAACTTAACCAATAAGGATAACTATAATGGGATACCATAAGAAAACTGTAATCAATCACGTACTAACTAAGATTCAAGATAAGGAAGTATTACCTGCTAGTGTAATAGCTAAGAATTTAGCTATTGAGTCTTATGTTAATGTTA
>JBOFCM010000046.1:0-14831 GCA_051646055.1 Fusobacteriaceae bacterium | reverse complement strand
TAAGGATGTAAACAGAGAAATCAGAGATTTAGAAAAGAAATTAAAAGAGCTTAAAAAAGAGAGAAATACTCTAGAAGAATCTCTACAAGGACTTGAAAACGAAAGAATTTTTTATGAAAATTAGAGATAAAAAAAGAGAAAGGCGGAGTGAACTAAAGTGGACCCTATGTCAAGGACATTTTAAAAAAGAAAGTTAAATATTTAAAAGCTGATTCTTGTATTGTACGGGAGTCAGCTTTTTTAAATTCCATTGACAACGATGATTGTTATAGTAATCAATATAGTTATCAATAACCTCTTTTACTTCAAGTAGACTTTCACAAGATTTGTATATTATTTCATCTTTCATATGCCCAAAAAATGATTCTTGCGGAGCATTATCCCAACAATTACCACGTCTTGACATAGATTGGCTAATATTTAAAGATTTCAGCAACTTCTGAAATTTAGGACTTGTATAGTGACTTCCTTGATCTGAATGAATGAATACATCTTTTGACAGCATTATTTGAGTGTTTGATGATAAATTCTTAATTGTGTCTAGCGCGAGATCTAATGTAATTCTATCTGATACTTTGTATGCTAAAATTTCATTAGTTGAAGAATCTTTTATGGTCGACAAATAAGCCATATTTGAATTTGAATATGGCAAATAAGTTATATCAGTTAGCAATACTTTTCCTGGAATATTTTGTTTGAATTCTCTATTCAATAGATTAGGAACAACCTTGTGCTCCTTATTAGCTTTAGCTATACGCTTGTATGGATTGGTTTTTCTGATAGGGCA
Source organism: Fusobacteriaceae bacterium (assembly GCA_051646055.1). Lineage (GTDB taxonomy): Bacteria > Fusobacteriota > Fusobacteriia > Fusobacteriales > Fusobacteriaceae > JAGNZR01. Next base: position 14,044 of record JBOFCM010000046.1, on the reverse strand, counting down.
TATTATTTCATATTTTCTCATAACTCTTTGAATACGTTTTCTGTTATAGATAATTCCAAACGTATTCATAAGGGTCATTTTTACTGAACGCGATCCTTTCTTGTAACCTTTAAATTCAAAGGCTTTTAATACAATTTTTTTTAGTGCTTCATCATCTGATTCTTTAATTTTTTGAGAATTTTTTGAATTCAGATATCGATAGTATCCTGAGCGCGAAACACCTGCTAAAGAACATAAATATTTTATTAGATTGTACCCAACTAATTTTTGAACAATAGATTCTATCAATTTAAATATTCTTAAGGCTGCAACTTTACCTTTTATCACCTGCCTTTCTTGCAGCTCTAACTTTTTTAAAAATTCAACCTCTGCTTTCAGAAATTCAATTTCAGCATTCTTTCTTGAAATGATTTCATCTTTTGTTAATTCTCGCTGAAGAGGTCTGCCACTATTATTCTTTCGTGTGTCATCTAATCCTAAAACACCATGTTTCTTATATGAGTTTCTCCATCGTGTACTAGCGCAATCAATCCGAGACATACCGATAATATCAACATCGAAATTAGCCTCTTCAAAAATTTGCCTAGAATTTTTTCGTTTTTCATATTCTGCAATAAAATGTATTTTAAACTCATTAGAATATGTTATTGATTTTTCACTAATCCTAAGGATATATTTATTTTTAGATAATTGTTCGATTTGCTTTTTTGTAAACCTTATTTTACTCATGGAAATCACCTCTTAAATATTATTATACAAAAAAAAGACCCTACAAGATAGACTCGCTTTTTTTACGTGTACATCCTATAGGGTCCATTTTATTCACTCCGCCTTTCTCTTTTTTTACCAGTTATACCTTATAGTAACTCCATAACGTTGAAGATAATCATCTTCTATGAAGGTCCCTCCGTAATAGATTCCCCAGATCATAGATTTTCCCAGCTCTTTTTCCACTGTATACCTGAAATTTCCTGTGCCTTTATCGTTCTGAACCGCATCCTTTTCTCCAAAATTGTAGAACCATGCCAAATCCAAAGAGTAAAGCCACTGTCCATGACGTTCCTCTATAACAATACCCACTTTTCCCAAAGGGTTTTCTCTTCTCTCTCCATCCAAATTTTTATCTTTTTCCCAAGAGTAATCAAATCCTAGATAGGGATATATATTATAATTTTTTCTATGTTCATATCTGGAGTTCAGTTCCACCCCTATATTCCAGTCTTCACTTTTATAATCATATGAGTTTTCAAATGTTTCTATTTTATTTTTACCTTCAGTATATCCTCCAGATAGTGTAAAAGACCAGAGATCACTCCGCCGTGTCAGATAAAGATTTCCTCCTAGAGATTCCAGATTTTTTTTCCCTAATTCTGAATTTTTCCCCTCGGACTCCACATACCCATAACCTAATCCCAGTATCCATTCTCTCCAAACTCTCCCGAAAGTTCCTCCCGTGACTCCTTTGCTTCTATACTTATATTCTCCGTCCATCTCTGAAGAGATATCACCATTTTCTCCATAAATTTCAAAATTCTGAAAATATCTGCTAGGCTCATAAGCAGCCTTTCTTGCATAGCCATATCCGCTCTCCCTTATAGCCGCACTATTTCTAGTCTCCAATTTCAAATCTGAAAATGAGGCATAAGCCAGATTTCCAAAGGCAATCCCCATCAATAAAATAATTTTTTTATAATTACTGATTCTCATCAAAATTTCTCCCCCGCCATTTTTTCCTATTGTACTTCAAAAGAGAAAGACAAGTCAACTACTTTCAACCCATCTACAGCTGCACTAGTTATACCTCCAGCATAGCCTGCTCCCTCTCCTATGGGATAAAGTCCTCTCAAAGTTACAGATTCTCCTTTCAAATCTCTGGTTATCTGTACAGGTGCTGAGGTTCTAGTTTCTGGCCCTATTAAGTTGGCTTCCCTTCCCATGAATCCTCTATGAATTTTATTCCAGTAAGTCAGGGCACTCTTCATATTTTCAGTCACAAACTCCGGAAGCAGTTCATTGAGATCTCCAGAATGGAGCTCCATTTCATAGCTGCTTCCTGATATTTTTTTACTCTTAACTCCCTTTACAAAATCCTCACTGTTCTGATATACTCCCCCGTAACCTGCCATCTGGTAGGCTTTTTTCTCCAGTTTTTCCTGAAATTCCATTCCAGAAAAGAGATGTTCCCCCATCTCATGAGCTTTCACAGCCACAACTAGAGCCGAGTTGGAATATTTACCCATACGGTCTGAATAACTCATTCCGTTCACAAGAGTCCCTCCCTCTTCCGAAGCAGCATTCACAATTACTCCTCCAGGACACATACAGAAAGAAAAAATACCTCTCTCTTCAGCTCTATTATTGTGAGTAAGGGTATAGGTAGCTGTTCCTAGCTTTTCATCTCCAGCACTCTCTCCAAACATCATACGATCTATAAATTCCCTGCTGTGCTCAATTCTTGCTCCCACTGCGAAAGGCTTATTTTCCATAGCCACACCTTTTTTATGGAGCATACGATAAGTTTCTCTCGCAGAGTGACCAGTGGCCAAAAGAAGATAATCAAGAGGAATTCTCTCCATCCCTCCCTCACTATTTTTTATATCTATAGCCGCAACTCTTCCATCCTGGACCATCACATCTTCCAGCTTATGAGAGAAATAAAATTTTCCTCCCATACTTTTTATCTTTTCTCTTAAATTTTTCACTACAACTTTCAATACATCTGTACCTATATGAGGTTTATAATCCCAGAGTATCTCTTCCTGTGCTCCACATTCCACAAGAATCTGAAACACTTCATCTATATACCCGCTTTTTATTCTCGTATTCAATTTACCGTCTGAATAGGTTCCAGCTCCTCCCTCTCCAAACTGTATATTGGAATCCCCATTTAAAATACCCTGAGAGATAAATTTTTGGATAGATCTATCCCTCTCATCCACCATCTCTCCTCTCTCAAAAATTAGGGGCGAATACCCTAGCTGAGATAGTCTATAAGCTGCAAAAAGCCCTGCAGGTCCTGTTCCTATTATTCCTATTCTGGAATTTTTGGGATACACTGCTTTTTTCTCTATTCTTTTATCCTCTTTAGCTAGATTTATCTGTGGAGAATCCGGTATTTTACTCCCCTCTTTTAAGGTAACCTGAATATTATAAACCAGTTTAATATCAGATTTTTTTCTGCTGTCTATGGATCTTTTCATATAATCTATTCTCTCTACATCACTTTTACCTATTCCCATTTTTTCCAATAGTCCTAAAAGGTGCTTATTCTGATTGACTTTAAGTGGAACTATAAGGTTATTTACATTTACTTTCATCTTTATCTCCCGAATATATTTCTATTTTTTCTATATTCTAGTATAACTTATTATCCATTTATAGGCAACACAAAACTGAGATTTTATAGTTCTTCAAAATAAAAGAACCGAGTTTCTCCCGGTTCTCAGTCAGTTATTATTTTTTTGCTTTTTTTGCAGGTTTTTCAGGTTTTTTTGGAGCAGCTACAGCAGTTTCTAAAGCTTTTCCAACTCTAAATTTAACTACTTTTTTAGCAGGAACTTCAATTTTTGCACCTGATTGAGGATTTCTAACTTCTCTTGCAGCTCTTTCTACAACTTCCCATTTTCCCCATCCTACGAAAGATACAGATTCTCCACCAACTAAAGAGTGCTCTACAGTTTCCAGAAAAGCATTTACCATCTTTTCAGCTTCCTTCTTAGTGATATCTCCTGCTGTCAGGGCAAATTTGTCAATAAATTCCTTTTTAGTCATTTTAACTCCTCCTATTTTTATATTTAGAAAACTTCTTCCCGTCAAATCAAGGTATGCAGGGGTTTCTGATATATAATTACTTTCAAAATCCTCATTTTCCTTTTATTTGAGAAAAAAAATTATTTTTTATTATCTTACAGATCCTTCACCTTTTTCAATTGCTGCTCTGTTCAGAGGAATTAGCTTTGCCTTGCTTTCTCCAAACACTTTAGGAAAAGCATCCAATATAGACTGTGGCTTGACAACTCCAGTTTTCTCCAGAACAGCTCCAAGCATGACCATATTGGCTATCTTAAGGTTTCCCAGCTCATTGGCAATATCATTGGCAGGAATATAATAAGCATCTATGTCTGTTCGTTCTGTTTTTCTTTCAATAAGGGACGAGTTGATAAAAAGTTTTCCTCCTGGAGCCAGGGATTTTTCAAATTTTAAAAGAGATGGCAGGTTCATAGCTACAACTATTGTTGCATCATTTACAACTACCGGAGATCCCACAGGTTTGTCCGAAACTACCACTGAACAGTTAGCAGTTCCTCCTCTCATCTCTGCTCCGTAGGAAGGACACCATGAAACTTCCTTTCCTTCCAACATTCCAGCATAGGTCATAAGCATTCCGAGAGACATAAGTCCCTGTCCTCCAAATCCAGCACATATGATTTTATTAGTCATTATTTTGCCTCCTTCTTATTCCCTAGTGGATAGTATGGAATCATGTTCTCCTCTAACCATTTAAGCGAATCTATAGGAGAGATTCCCCAGTTTGTAGGACAAGTTGAAAGAACTTCAACTATAGAAAATCCTTTTCCTTCAATCTGATTCTGGAAAGCTTTTTTTATTATAGTCTTAGCTTTTCTTACCGCAGCAGGATTATGAACAGTTACCCTCTCCACAAATCCAGCTCCGTCAAGAGTCGCAAGAATTTCAGACATTCTTATAGGGGATCCAGCTACAGCTGTATCTCTTCCCGACTGACAAGTTGTAGCTCTCTGTCCCGGAAGAGTTGTAGGAGCCATCTGTCCTCCAGTCATTCCATAGATAGCATTGTTTACAAAAATTGTTGTTATTTTTTCTCCTCTAGCAGCTGCATGGATAATTTCCGCTGTTCCTATAGAAGCCAAATCTCCATCCCCCTGATAAGTGAACACAACTTTATCTGGTAGAGCTCTTTTTATTCCAGTAGCCACTGCAGGTGCTCTTCCATGAGAAGCCTGCTGCATATCGCAGTTAAAATATTTATAAGCTAGAACCGCACACCCAACCGGTGCCACTCCTATTGTCTCCCCCAACACTCCTAGTTCCTCTATAACTTCAGCCACCAGTCTATGGATAATTCCATGAGTACAACCTGGGCAGTAGTGAGTCTCTTTATCTGTTAAAGCCTTAGTTTTTTGGAATACGTTAGCCATTACTTACCTCCTAAAACTTTTTTTGCATAATCATATATTTCGTCTGGAGTAGGGATTACTCCTCCTGTTCTTCCGTAGAACTCTATCTGGTGTCTGCATTTGGCAAAACTTTTTATATCCTCTACCATCTGTCCCATACTCATTTCTACCACTAAAAGGGTTTTTCCAGACTTAATCTCATCCATAGCCTTTTCAGGGAATGGCCACAGGGTAAGAGGTCTGAACATTCCAACTTTATATCCCTCTTCTCTCAGTTGATCCACAACATTTCTACAGATTCTTGCCGTAGTTCCATAAGCTACGAATATCAGCTCTGCATCCTCCATTTTATAAAGGTCGACTCTCTGTTCTTTCTCTTTTACTATATCATATTTTTTGAACAGCTTTATGTTGTGATCCTCAAGATCTTCCGCAGAAAGATATAGAGAATTTATGATGTTAGGCTCTCTCTCTCCCTTAGTTCCAGTGGAAGCCCAACTCTTCGGCTCACTCTTTCTCTCAACTTTATTGTCAAAAGAAACAGGTTCCATCATCTGACCAATGATTCCATCTGCAACTATCATAACAGGATTTCTGTAATGATCAGCTAGATCAAAAGCATCCATGGTCATATCCACCGCTTCCTGAACCGATGCAGGTGCCAGAACTATAGTTCTATAATCCCCGTTACCTCCACCTTTTACACACATGTTGTAATCTGACTGAGCCGGCTGGATTCCTCCAAGACCAGGTCCTCCTCTCATCATGTTTATAATAACAGACGGGAGCTCTGCTCCTGCAAGATATGTGATTCCCTCCTGCTTAAGAGCTATTCCTGGAGATGACGATGATGTCATGCATCTCACTCCAGCTCCTGCTGCTCCGTATATCATATTTATTGCTGCAACTTCCGATTCAGCCTGCACAAAAGATCCTCCAACTTCAGGAAGAGCTTTAGACATATATTCTGGAACCTCATTCTGGGGCGTTATCGGATACCCGAAGAAACACTTACATCCTGCCACTATAGCAGCTTTTCCCATAGCTTCATTACCTTTCATTAATACCTTAGCCATATTTCCCTCCTAGTCTCTCTCTACTGTAATAACATAATCCGGACACATAATTGCACAGTTTCCACAACCAATGCACTTATCCACCTCTACAACCGTCGCTGGATTATATCCCTTCAGATTGATTTTATGGTTATCCATCACAACTATCTTCACCGGACAACCAGTAGTACAAAGCCCACATCCTTTACAACGCTCTTGGTTAAAATGAACTCTACCTTTCGCCATGTTACCTCCCTAAATTTTAATTTTTTTAATTTATGTCACATTTAAAATTAAAAATAACTACATCCAGCTTTTTCTCATATACATCTCGACTGAAAATATTTCTCCAGAATATTTCCCTTCCAACTGGGGTACCAGATCTTTTTTTATGGAAGTGTATCTGATCGGTATCCCTGTTTTTTCCGAAACTTCCCTGGCAAGTTTTTCTCCCCGCGCTATGTCTTCCTCACTGGTATCCCATATGAGATGAGTATTATTAATAAGTCCTGTTACCCTCATATTGAGAGTCCCCTCTATACTCTGTATCTGAGCCATAACTCCTGGAAAATCAGATGTTTCCGGTCTGTTGGCATTGACCACAAAGAAAAGTTCACACTCTTCTGGATTTACAATATTTCTGAAACTTGCAAAAGCTCTAGCTCCTGCACTGTCCCCTCCTAAATCAATTATATATTCCCTGCTCCTATCTATAAGTGCCTTGGCCACATTTCCAGAAACTGCTGGAAGATCCATTCCGTGCTCTTTTAATATAAATCCCAGAAGTTCTATATCTTTCTCTTGGAAAAGTTTTTCACACTCTCTGCTACGGAAATAGGGATTCACCACATCTAGATCAGCCAGGGAAACTTTTTTTCCCACATCTGCCAATTTCACTGCATAGTTTACTGCAAACTCAGTTTTTCCGCTTCCGTAATGACCTGTTATTATTCTGATTCTTTTATCGTTTAACATAATTTTCTCCTAGTTATGAAAAAGAGTTGAAAGCATACCGCCCTCAACTCTGAATACTACTATATTTAAATTTAAAAGTCAACTTTTTTGTTCTATTTTTTAACTTTTTCGATTATTTTTTGCCATATTTTGAATTTTTCCAACATTTATCCAAGCCTCTTATCTGGAAAAGCATCTCCAAAAGTTTCAATGTATCTGTTCTCCCTATGGGATAGCCTGCACTCTTCATTATAGAGAAACCATGTACAGCCCTCTCTATACAAAGGTCCAAAAGTGGAGTAAAAAGAGTTTCCACTTCTTCCTCAAATTCTATCTTTTTTATAACCTCTTCTTTTTTCAAATTAAAATTATAAATAAGATAGGAAACTGCATAATTTACCTTTTCACTCTCTATATCCTCTTTTATATCACATATATCATCTAGAGCCTGGAGTGACATACCTATCTCAAAAAGTCCCTGAGCATATATTTTCAGTTTTTCATTTTTTTCTACAGATTTAGGTACCTCCAGGGAGAGATCCAAGAGTTCTCCTCCAATTCCTCTATGGATTTCCTGAAGGATGTAATCCACAGTTGGGTATTCAGCATATTGCGACTCCTCTCTCAAAGATTCAGCCTGAGCTATATTAAAAATTTTAGTAAAAATTTCCCCTGCATTTTTCCCTGGAGAGATGGATTGTATCTCCAGAGTGAGCTCCTGCTGAAGCATCAAAAGTAAAAGGGAATTACGTACTATGAGACTTTTTGGTTCTTTCAGCAGTATATTCCCTTTATTTTCATTATCTATCATATTGTCAGTGGCTGTAATAACACCTCTTAAGTAGGCTATTATCTTGCCGTAGCTTCTAACTTTTTCATCTTCATCCAAGCACTCATGGAGTATGCTCGTCATAAGAATTGAAAAAAAATTTTTTTTGAAGTTATCTGCAAAAGATTTTTTAGGGCCACTAAAAACCATCTTATCTTTGAAACTATATTTTTCAAAACTTCTCTCCACCTCTCTTTCTGCATAAAGAAAGGTCCGGGCCGATTTTTGAAAAAGCATTAGCAGTTTCGGTTCCTTAAAAAATATTTTTGCGATATCAAATTGTTTCAAAATAATTTCACCGTCCGTATAAAATTTTATTGTAACTCCCACTTTCTTATCAATTCTACCATATTTGATTTTGACCAGCAAGTCGCAATAAAAAGATATTTTTCACCCATCTCTCTCATATTTTTACAAAATTAAACCCCCCATAAAATGAGGGTTCCATAGATTAATTTTTTTCTGTTTTTAGTCCAAAACATAAAACCTCCAAAAACCATTGGAAAAACTTGGTTTTTTTAACGGTTTTAAAGCACTCAAAAATTTGTACCCTTAGGATTAGTTACCTCAAATTCCATGACTCTCAAAATTGATTTTACAGCTTCTGGAGACGTTGAAAAACATGTGTTTTAAATAAAAAACCGCAAAGAGATTTTATCCCAATGCGGTCTGTATTTTTCTTAAATTTAATGGCGATGGAGGTGGGACTCGAACCCACGAAGCTATTACGCTCTACACGCGTTCCAGGCGTGCTCCTTAGCCACTCGGCCACTCCACCACTATTCTTCACCTATGTATTATACTGGTTTTTTCATTAAAGTCAAGAAAATCTTCACTCTGTTTCCTGATTTTCATTTTTTTTGCTTCCTTTAATTACAAGAAGCTGATCAACCTTATAGTTGTCCACATCTACAACTTCGAAGGTATAATCCTCATATTCCAGTGTAGCCGCTCTTTTGGGAATAGATTTCAGAGAATACATCATAAATCCAGCAATGGTTTCATAAGAATCTTCTTCTGGAAAATAATCTATATCCAGAACTTTCTTTACATCCTCAATAGGTGTCAGACCGTCAATCAACCAAGAATTATCTGAACGTTTTATTATATATTCATCCTGGAACGGGTGCACAACATCCCCCATAAGGGTCGATATTATATCTTTCAGGGTTATTAGCCCTACCACATGTCCATATTCATTGAGTACTACTGCAAAATCTTCATGGGTTTCGTTGAAACGGTCCAGAACATCTGAAAGAGTGAGAGTATTTGGCACTATGAGTATCTTTTTATTGGTTATATCCTCTATATTTCCCAATCCACTTTTTTCACCCTTCAGAAGTCTCGGAAGTATGTCCTTGGAATCCAAATAACCGTATATGCTGTCCAGTTCCTCCCGGCAGACAAGATATTTCGAGTGAGGAGCCTCAGCTATTTTTCCTTTCAGACTCTCCTCTGTTTCTTTCAAAGAAAAATATACAATTTCATCTCTGGTAGTCATAGCCGAACTTACCCAACGGGAGTCCAGTTCAAAAACATTCTCAATGAGGTGATGCTCTTTTCTGTGAAGAACTCCTGCTTCTGCTCCTGCATCCACCACTGCAAATATCTCCTCATGAGTTATCAATTCTTCCCTGGCTTCTGGAAGTTTGAAAATTCTGAATATGAGATTTGCTAACCCATTAAAAAACATAACTATGGGTTTAAAAATATAAAGCATAAATCTCATAGGTCCCACAACTACAACCGCAATCTGCTCAGGATAGAGAAGTCCTATTCTTTTAGGAATAAGATCTGCAAATTCAACTACAACAGCCGTTATAAGAAAAAATGAGAGGGTCGAAGAAATTTGTGCCAGCATTTTCATCTTATCTGGGAAATAACGTATAAAAAAATCCGTAAAATAAGGATCCAGAATATTATCTCCTAAAGATCCGGCTAAAATAGCCACAATATTGAGTCCTATCTGTACAACGGTAAAAAAATGTCCAGGAAGTTCCTGTAGTTTCAGTACCTCTTCAGCATTTTTGCTACCCCCTTCACTCATAAGCTGAAGTTTTATCTTTCTTGAGGCTGCAAGAGAGATTTCAGCTATGGAAAAAAAGGCACTGACAAGAATTAAAGCCGCTATAATAAAAATTTTTGTAAGTAAATCCATATTTTCCTCCACTATATTCAAATCTTTTTCTATTTTATACTTATATCTTACCATTTTATATACCCTCTTTTCAACAAAAGAAAAATATGATACTATATTGAGATAACATTTAGAGAGGTGAATCATATTATGACAACAAAAAAAACAGTTGGTGTATGTGCCAAAGAGATAAGCTATAAATTAGAGGGTGACATAATTACAGCTATCAAATTTCACGGGGGATGTGACGGAAACACTACTGGTCTTGAAAATCTCATAACAGGTCTTTCCAAAGAGGCTATTATTTCCAAGCTTAAAGGTATCGACTGCAGAGGAAGAGGAACTTCTTGTCCTGATCAGTTAGCTCAGCTTCTTTCAGAAGATATCTAATTTCACCAAATAAAAAAAAGAAAACATCAGTGTTTTTAAGTATATTATTTCAAGTATTCCCTTTGTGAGGTGATTAAATTGAAAAAATTTGCTTTAACACTGATGTTTTTATTATATATTCCGGCAATGGCTATAAAACTCATTCCCATCCACGAAGAAAAAGTTATGGGAACGAAAATAAAAGTTTATCAGATTCCCACTACAAAATATCTTTACAACAAATTCACAGAAAAAAACGGCCACGAGGTTTTAGAATCTGGAGAAAATATGCTTATAACCCAGAAAGAAGGACTGTATTATTTCATTGGAGAAACAGAAAAAAATCTTACTGGATTTGTAGTTTCTGGAAATAACCGTATCATTGTTTTGGGAGTAGGGCATATAGCTCAAGGAAAACTTCTAAAACAAGCTGAGAAAATGTAATCAATTTTTGATTCTTATCTTTTTCTCTATAGAATTTTCGTTTTTTAATAATACCTCTCCCTCTACAACTGTATAGAAATATCCATTAAAATAATATGCATCTTCCTCTTCTGTTTCTGTCAGGAGTTCTTTGGTTTTCACCAGATATCTTCCATTTTCATTCTTGAGCAGTTCTCCATTTTTTTCTCCGTAGCTCCATTTAGTTCCATTTTTTATCTTATAGAGGTCTCCCACTATGGAAACCGCCGTAGCCAGCCCTCCTGCTCCTGCTCCCTTGAAAAGATATTCTCCCCCGAATTCTGTGACTATTTCAACTCCATTCATGGCTCCGTCCACTTTGGAGAGGAGGTTTTCATGAGGTATCAACATCGGTTCCACAGTCAAAGCAAAAGTTTCTTCATCTATCTTTTTCCCCTCTCCGATGAGTTTTATACTATAGCCCATTTTTTCAGCTATCTCTATGTCCTCATAAACTATATCTCTTATCCCTTTAACAGGAAAACCTTCAGCATCTATAAATCTATCATAAGCCAAAAGGGTAAGCAACGCTGTCTTATGGGATGTATCTATCCCCTCTATATCAAAAGTTGGATCCGCCTCTGCATAACCAGCTTCCTGGGCTTTTTTTACGGCTTCCTCAAAGTCCAGTTTCTCATCTCTCATTTTTGTAAGAATATAGTTGCATGTACCATTTAAAATTCCAGCCACTGAAGTTACTCTCGCATGGGAAAGAGTTTCTTTCAAGGGTGAAAGCACAGGGACTCCTCCAGCTACTCCGGCCTCATAAAAAATAGAAACTCCCATCTTTTCAGCCAGTTTAAAAAGCTCCCTGCCGTGGTGAGCTATAAGATACTTATTGGCTGTGACGACATGTTTTCTATTTTTTAGAGAAAGTTCTACAAGCTCTTTGGCCACTCCCACTCCCCCGATAGTTTCCACAACTATCTCTATCTCAGGATTCTCTGCTATTTTTCTAAAATCCTGCGTATATTCAGCTCCCAAATAATCTTTTTTACTTCTGCTACAGATAGCTTTAACTGTGAAATCCCTATTATTTCTCAGCACCTCTAAAACTCCCCTTCCAACTATTCCTACACCTACCACACCTATCTTCATAAATCCTCCCTTTTTTAATATCTATCAGTTGAATTTTAACATACTAGAATTATAAAATAAAGGACTCTTAGAAAAATTCTTGAAAAGTTTTCTTTTCTATGTTAGCATTTAATTTATAAAAGATTTCGGATACAGATATATCCCAGTCTTAATTTTAGAGAAAAGATACTACCATATCTTGGCTCGAAGGAGGAAAAATTGAAAAATATAAAAAAACTGCTTCTTATGGGAGCAACGGGACTTCTGCTGTCAGCAGCGGCTCTGGGAGAAGGTTACAAAAAATTATCCACAGCAGAGGTGCAGGTGGCTCTGAAAAATTCAGAAGTTGTCCTTGTAGATACAAGAATCAGTGATGCTTTTAACGGCTGGGCCTTGGACGGAGTTAAAAATGGAGGGCATATTGAGGGGGCTACTGATTTCTCAGCTTACTGGCTAAAAAACAATGCTGACCCGAAAGCAGTCGAAAAAACTCTGAAGGATACTTTGAAAAATAAGGGAATCACCCCTGAAAAGGAGATCATTCTTTATGATGCCAATGAAAAAGACAGTTTAGAAATAGCAGAATTCCTTGAAAAACATGAAATTAAAAATATATCTCTCTACAATATAAATCAGTGGGAGAAGGATAATCTTCCCCTAAAAAAATTCCCCGGTTATGAGATGATTGTTCCTGCTCAATGGGTAAAGGAAAATCTCAATAAAGGATATAAAGTTTTCGAAGTTGCATGGGGACCTGAAGAGATGGATGAAGACTATAAAAATGGCCATATTCCAGGAGCTGTGCACATCGATACAGACGAGGTGGAATCTGCTCCCCTTTGGAGTATAAACTCCGACGCTAAACTTTTAGAGTTTGCAAAGAGAAACGGCATTACAAAGGATGATAAAATCATCCTCTACTCTACAAATCCTATGCCATCTTACAGAATTGCAGCGATTCTAAAATATTTAGGTGTTCAGGATGTGAGAATCTTAAACGGAGGACTCAACTCTTGGAAGAGAGAAGGATACCAACTGGAAAAGAAAAGCAACTCCAAAGTTGCAGGAATAGGATTCGGTACTGATGCTCCCCTCAATAAAAAACTTATTGCAGATATTAGCGAAGCTAGGACAGTCGCTACAGCTAAAAACGGCCACCTTGTGGATATCCGTAGTTGGGAAGAACATATAGGTAAAATAACCGGCTATTCAGATTTAGATTATAAAGGCCGTCCAGCAGGTGCCCTTTGGGGGAAAGCCGGAAGTAATCCTAACCAATTGGAAGAATATAGAAATATCGACAACACCATGAGAAATGGAAATGAAATTTTGAAAATGTGGAAAGATTTAGGTATCAATATTGAAAATGAAATCTCTTTTTTCTGCGGATCAGGATGGAGAGCTGCTGAAGTTCTCATTTTTTCAAAAGTTTTAGGACTGGACAAAACCTCTCTTTACTCCAACGGATGGTACGAGTGGAGTGCAGATAAAAATAACCCAGTCCAAACTGGAGTACCTGAGAGAAGATAATGATAGAAAAAAATAAAATCTTATCTTTCTTTCAACTGCTCCTTATACCTGCTCTATATTTTACAGATTACTATTCTAAAAGACGTATGGGATTTATGAGGTACCTGGTCTATCTCAATAGAAAATGGGAAACTTTTTTTTTGAGTGAAAACTTCAAATTCCTTATACTCACTGGAGGAATTTTGATTTTTCTTCATCAGTTGTGGAGATATTTCAGAAAAAAATCCTTTAATCCTCTACTTATAATTTTTTCTTTGACTTTGGTAGGAGTTTTAAGAAAACTTATCTTTTCCGGGATTACAAACAATATATTTATAATCGGAATAATAATTTTAATCTTTTTAGAGAGCATAAAAAAATGACCCTTTTCAGGGTCGTTTTTTTATGCTTATACTCCTAATCTCATCTCTTCCAGCTTGGCTATCCTATCCTCTGTGGAAGGATGAGTACTAAAAAGATTTGCCATTTTCTTTCC
>JBOFCM010000045.1:0-3499 GCA_051646055.1 Fusobacteriaceae bacterium | reverse complement strand
TTTTCTGAACTAATTTAGTTCAAAGATTTATTAGATTACTTCTCTATTCTGTTGTTAATGTCCTTTTTGTTTCGTTCACGCTTTTCGTCGTGGACAAATATAATAATACCACAACTATTATAAATCGTCAATAGTTTTTTTTATTTTTTAATCTTTATATCTAGTCATAGATTATTCCGCACGACAATTAAATACCTTATGAAACAATCTATGACTCTCTTAAAATCTCATTTTATAAAAAAATCTACTGAAGTGACTACTCTTACCTTTTTTTCTACTGTTACCGAATCACCTGAAAGAGTATCAGGAGATGTTATATTAAAAATTCCTTGAGATGCATTCTTTATTCCTATTATTTCACTTTCACTATTTTTAGCAAAAATTTCTGCTGCAAATTTTGCATTCTTTATCGCTTCTATAAGCATCTCTTCTTTAATTTCTTTTATATCAGTATAAAAATAATTGATATTACTATATGTCACTACTATTCCCTTATCTACAAGTTCTCCTGAACTTTGACTTATCTTATAGACTAAATCCACATTTTTCGTAGTCAGAATTATATTTCCTGTAATAAGATATCTCTGCTGATTTTGCACTCTACCATCGTAATTGTTATTCCAATTGTCATTTGTTATAAGGGTCCCTACCTGAAGTTCGTCCTCTCTAAATCCTTTAGATCTCAGAAATTCTTTTATTGTTTTCTGATTTTCACTTATTTCTCTATATACATCTTTCAATTCATCACCAGATACTGAGAAATTAATATTCCAAGAAGCTAGATCTGATTTAACTATTTTTTCAGAGAGACCTTTCACCGCCACTGATCGCTCATAGTTTTTAAAATATTTTATACCTGAATATATAAAAAAACCTGCTACACCTATCCCGAAAGCTGTTATTATTGCCGGCCAAATTAAAGATTCTTTTTTTTCCATAATTTTTTCTCCTTTATTCAATATATTAAAGGAGCAGCCTAAATGCAGCTCCTTTAATATATAAATTTGAATTTTACTTTAGATTCACTGGAATTTCAACTTTTTCTCTTAAGAGTTCAGCTACAGCCTTAGCACGATCAATAGAAAGTTTTGTTGCTAATTTATGGTTTGTATCTACTGATACAGCCTTAACATCTTTTCCAGAATGAATTTTTATATCTTTGTTTTGATAGGTAACTACAATTATCTTCGAATATGGTTTCTCTGCTGATTTAAGCTTAGACATAACTACTTCAATTATTTTTTCAGGTTGCTTTAATTCAGTTGTCCCTGCATTAAATAGTGGTTCTTTCAATTTAATTATGAGAGCTGTTCCATTATCTATTACTTTTTTCTCTGGGAACTTAACTCCGAAATTATATCTCATCATCACTTTCCCAAGACGTTTAACCAATGGATTTTCAGTTGTAAATATCGTATTTTTTGGTAAAGTGATTGGATCCACTTTCAGGATAAAATTTTTACCTTTCTCATCTGTTATCTCTGGAATATGATATCTTCCATGGGCATCTGTTACAGCATTAATCCCATCTACGGTTACAACTCTTACTCCTGGTAATCCTAGCTCTCCAAACTCTTCTTCCTGAATTCCATTTTCATTTTTATCATGGAAAACTTTACCTATTATAATAGTCTCATCAAATAGGGGATCTGGAACTACTCTTACTTCCGCTACAGATTCATTGGAAATAGGTCCATCCTTGGCTGCTACAGCTCTATTTTTATATGTTCCTGTCGTGACTCCAACACCCACTTTCAGAAGATAGGTTATCCTTGCTTTTTCAGTTTTTGCTGGAATGTCAAAAGGTCCAATTTTAACTGTTTTTAACCCTGTAGTAGCTACCGAAGTTCCTTTTCCATCTAGCTCTCCATTTATGAAACTTCTGGCCGACCCCTCTACAAAGATAAATCCTGCTGGAATTTTATCTTCTATATATACATTATTTACTGCTCTGCTATTTCGGTTGGTGATTTCTATAGTGTAAGGAACGAACTGACCTACAGAAACTGTTTCTTTTTCTGTAGATTTAGAAATTATAAGATCTCCCGAAGCCGTTTCTGCTTTAAATACAGCTCTTCTCAATTCTAAGTCATCTCCAGTGAAAACTTTTGGGTCATCTTCAATAAGAGATGTATAACTCTCAATAGTTCCCTGGGTCGAACCAATTCCCTTAACTTCAGTTGTCGCACTTCCTATTATTCCATTAGCTGCTGTAAAATTGCTGATATCTGCTTTTTCTATGCTGATAGCTTTAGCTACTGGTGTAGAAGGCAGGAATGCTCCATTGGGGTTAATTCTTGCTCTGATTACAAAAGTAATTGATGAATTTGGCAACACCACTTTAAAATCAAATTTGTTAATTTCTATAGCTGTTCCTTGGAAATTATTAACTGATAAAAATTCGACAAGTTTTTCTACTTCTTTTGTACTAAGGAACTTAATTACATTAGTTTTATTATTTTTGAAGATTATTCCTTCAAATTCAAAATCCGTAAATGCAGGGTTTCCTAGACTATCTTTCTGCTCAACATAATCTGATGTTACAGTCCTCTTATCTATAGGTACCTTTACAGCCGTAGAGTTGTCATTTGTTAAAGTTATAAAGTAGAATACATTTTCTCCTGCTGTAACAACTGGCAGTGCACTGTTCTTTTCAGCTGCACTAGGAAGTTTTTCTGGATCAAATTCTTCTATATTATTTATGCTGAAAACATCATTTCTCAGAAGTAGAGGTTTAGCTTCTGGGATTACTATAGGTCCGCATTTTTCTGAATCAAATCCCTCTAGAGAATTTCCGTCATCATCTATCGGACACTCTGGAGTCTGTACTCCATTTACTATCGCAATGTTCTTAATTGTCTCTCCTGCCAATGTTTCAGCAGGATAAGGGTCTAACATTTTAGCTGTTATTACTATTGTATATGTAGTTTCCGGTAAAATTTCTGGAATTATTAGTGAAACTATTCCGTCCTTAACCGTTCCTGGAGCTGTTACTTTTACTGTTGTCAAATCAAGAATCTGATTTCCAGCTTTATTTATTACATTCTTCAAATTATCTGTTACCGTTACATTAATAGCTTTTCCTGTCCCCCTATTTTCTACTTTTATTGTATAAGTTACCAACTCTCCCGCTTCAGCAACATTATCTCCGCTTTCTGTAATCGCTCTTTTAGTAAATGACAGCTTCGGCATTTTAAATTCAACAGTTATTTCTTCTGATGTCGCTACTTTTACTTCACCTTTTTCTACTCTCACTTTGTCCTTTGCCAAAGCTGTTGTTGCTGTCATCTTTGTCAGATCATATACCACTGTCACTTTCTTTTCTACTTCTCCGTTTCCTGGTAGATTAATGGCTTCTAAAGTAATTTCATTTCCTGATAAGGTTCCTCCTGTTACTGACTTTACCTCTACTCCATTTGTCAGTTCTGTTATTTCATCTACCAATACCAGTCCTTCGTAGGCTATATTTGTTCCATTTGTCACCTTAAATGTATAGGTT
>JBOFCM010000044.1:0-1027 GCA_051646055.1 Fusobacteriaceae bacterium | reverse complement strand
CTTCCCCCTATTTTTCCTCTGCCTCCTTCCATTTCTTTGTCTTTCCCGCCTTTTTTATTTATGTATTTATTTATTTTTCCCTTTTTCATCGTATCTTTTCCCTTTTTCTTCTGCTTTCTTGAATTCCTTTGTCTCTTCTGCCTTTTTTTGTGTACATTCTCTTTTTGTGTACTTTTCTTCCCTTGTCTCATTCTCTTACTTTCTTTCCTGTTTTTAACCTCATTCTTTTTCTTTCTATAATTTTCTCAATCTCATTCTACTTTTTGTCTCTCCCATTTTTTCACTTATCTTTTTCTCTTTCCTTCCATCCTTCCTTCCCACCTTCCTTCCTTCTCAGCTGTCTCTCTTTTTTTCTGTTCACATATTTCAAACTTTCTTTGTTTTCACTGGCCTTTGGTCCCTGCCACATTCCCTTTCTTTGCCTCATTTCTTTCCCTTTCTTGCAACTTATCCTCTCTCACTTGTTCCTTTTTTTTTCTTTCTTTCCCATGTTTAGCACCTCACCTTTTTTCTTTATCCTTTTATATTTTATTACATTCTTAATTTTACCTGCCTCCTTTCCTGCCTCACTTGTTTTTTTGTCTTTCCTGCCTTTTTTCCCATTCACTCTTTCCTCAATGTCCATGCTTTCCTTCCCTCCACACTCTCACCGTATCCCCTCATTTACTCATTCCTAATATTTTCCTCACCTTCTTTGTTTGTCGTTCCCACCCTTTTCCCCTACCTCAGTTTTCTTCTTTATCTCCTCATTCCCCCATTCACTCCTACCTCGTTTTTTTCCCTCTTTCCTGCCTTCCCCCCACTCTTTCCATATTTCCCCTACCTTTTTTCCCCACTCAGCTTTTTTTCTTCTTTTTAGTTTAAAATTTTCCCTGTTCACTGTTTCTTTGTTTTCCCTGCCTCATTTCTTTCTTGTTCTTTTATTTGTCTTTTCTGTCTTTTGCCCTATTTACGCTTTCCTCGTTTTTTTTTTGTTTTTTTTTTTTAACTCACTCACCTATTTCTCATTTCCAATCCTTCTTTCTCA
>JBOFCM010000043.1:0-3640 GCA_051646055.1 Fusobacteriaceae bacterium | reverse complement strand
CCCCCCTTAGCAAGATACTCATCCATAAAGCTTACAAGTATGTCTCTTCCCTCGATTCCTGCCACAGCTTCTTCTGGGAATCTTAGGTTCAGAAGTGTTCCGTTACTTGCAAGACTGTGATCTACCTTGGATACTGAATTTACAAGGGCTGTTGGTCCGCTAAAGTCATGGGATCCTCCAGCTGTATGAACAGGTCCCATATTGTCAGAGATAGGCTCCATATTTTTACGTCCGTCTAGAGAAGCGTTGGTATAAAGTCCCATTCCCACATTGGCATTTACCGTGTATATTCCAGGGCTGAACTTTCCTCCTCTTGGATTTTCTCTTCCTTTGATGTGTCTGCAGTACCCTTCAAACATAAATTTGAAAAGTTCGTCTGCATAGTCGTCGTCGTTTCCATAGTGAGGAATTTTTGAACTGTTTACAAGGGCGTAAGTTTTCTCATGCCCTTCCCAGTTGTCTTTCACTGCCTGAAGAAGTTCTGCACCAGTATGAGTTTTATTATCAAACATAAGTTTCTTTATTGTGGCCAGGGAATCAGCACAAGTTGCGATTCCAGCTCCTTGAGGGGCAGTACCGTTGTATTTAACTCCTCCTTCTGTCATATCTTTCCCAGATTCGATACATCCCTGGAAGAAAGCAGATACATATGGAGTAGGTTTTACCATTCTATGAACTTCGTCTGTGATATTTAAACAGCTACAAAGCTGATCTGTCCAGAATTCCAATTGCTTGTCAACACTTTCTAGGACTTCGTCAAAACTTTTGTAAGTTTGGAGGCTTCCTGTATCTGGACCTATCTGCTTACCGTCTAGAGTAAATCCTCCATTTAGTACCATCTCCATCATCTTAGCTGTGTTTACATAACCAGCATCCAGCCATCCGAACTCTTTTCCTGGAACAGATGGTTCAACACAACCTACAACACAGTAATCTCTTGCTTCTTCAAGGGTTACACCTTTGCTTAGCATAGCTTTGATTGCCGGTTCGTCGTTGAATAGTTTTGGATGTCCGTAACCTGCCCTTATGCACTCTACTGTTTTTATTTTTAGTTCGTAAGGTGTATTCTCATGCATTCTCACACATACCCACGGGTTCATCATCCTTGTATGAGCAGAACCTTCCAGCATGAGCATAGTCAGATCGTTAGTTGCATCCTTGCCGTCCTTGTCAACTCCGCCAATAGTAAGGCTTTCTCCTCCGAATCCACGCCCGTTTCTTACCTTTACTGTTCCTTTATCCTTAAGTTTCGTAGGATTGTTCATTTTTACATACTGAACCTCTATAAGCTCCAGGGCAAAATCTTTTGTAAGAGTTCCTTTTTTCATATCTGCATCATAGAACGGGAACAGCCACTGGTCCATACGCCCATAGGAGATAGAGTGTCCATTTCCTTCTATCTGAATAAGGGTAGTTGCAAAGTTAAACAGTTGCAGTGCCTGCCAGAAAGTTTTTGGAGTTCCACCGGCTATTACATGGCAGTTCTCAGCCATAGTTTTCAGTTCTTCTTTTCTTTTTGGATCTATTTCCTTCTCAGCATGCTCCTCGGCTAATTTCCCATAACGAAGAATATATTTTTTAGATGCCTCCAGCATTATGATTGTTGCCTGATAGTAATCTCTCTTGCTTCCATATTCTGGATCTTTTTTAGACAGTTTTCCAAAATACTCCTTTGTCTGGGAAATTGTACCATCATACCCAAGAGTCATAAGCTTATTGTAGTCTATGGCAAAGTGCCCTATTCCTGCAAAGTGATAGTTGTTTGTCTGGAATATTTTTTCTCCCATATGGGAACCTGCTTTTTGATTCTCATCCAGTCTTGCAGTTATTAATTCATTGGCAGATTTGCCTTTCCAGTATTTGCAGAGTTGAAGAATCTCCTGTCTCTCTTCCTCATTTCTTATGTAGAACTGATCGTTGGAACGTTCTTCAAAAGGAGAGTTCAGTATCTCGTCACTGATCCAGCTGACAGAAAATTCAGGATATATAGGGGAGGCCTTGGCTGGTGCAGCAATTTCACCCAAGATCAGATCTTCATCATAGATATAGAGTGTTGTGTTCATAAGAATATTTTCAAAGGCATAGGCACATTGAAGCTTTCTTGGAGCTGTTTCGTGCTTTTGATAAGCTTCTGTAACTAATCTGAATCTCTCTACATCAATATCATATGGTCTGTTTAAAAATTTTTCTCTGAGGCTGTTTACACGGGGATATGGAGACCAGTCTTCGTGGTTAACCTGATACCCGAGACTATAAGTTTTATCATAATCTTCTGTTCCACGAGCAAGAGTGTTTATTCTTTTAGCAATCATTTAAATTCCTCCCAAATAAATTATTTTATTTAATTATTTTCTTTTGTTCCCACAACACAGTGAATCCCTCTGCTGTTAAAATAATCAGCAATTTTTGCCACATGTTTTTGGAATATTTCTCTCTCCACCTCTACATCTTTCATCTTATACGGAAGGCCTAAAGAATGATATTTCTCTTCTCCAAGTCTCATAAAACTCAGAAGTTGGAGCACTTTCACACTGTTTTCCAGTTCATTCAATATAAAGTCAGCTGTTGCCCCTATATTTTCCATGTTGTCATTGACACCGGGAATCACAGGAATTCTCAGAATAAGGTCTTTTTTCTCCCTGCTTAATAGCTTTAGATTTTGGAGAATTTTAAAATTATCAACGCCTGTATATTTTTTATGAATATTTGTATCCATGTGTTTTATGTCTGAAATAACTAGGTCTGTGTATGGTAAAACTTTTTGAAGATCCTTCCACTCACCAAAAAAGCTGGATTCAAAACAGGTATGGATTCCCTCATCCTTACAGTTTTCAAAAAGTTCTGCTACAAAGTCACTCTGAAGAATGGGATCTCCCCCGGAAACTGTAACTCCTCCCCCAGATCGTTCATAGTATGATTTGTCTTTTAATATCTCTTTCATACACGATTCTACATCCATGAGTTTTCCCCATTCTTTGATGGCATCTGCTGGGCACTCCCTGGCACAAGCCATGCAGTTACTGCATTTCTCACGATCTATCCTGGCAAGTTTTCCGTTTTGGAACTTCAGCATGGTTTTATCGGGACAGACATCTTTACAGCTTCCGCATTTATCCTCTGAAATACACTTGCTGGTAAATACTCCCGGTTCTCTGTATCTCTTTAGACTTTCAGGATTTCCACACCAGTCGCACCTTAAAGGACAGCCTTTTAAAAATAGTTCTGTACGGATACCTGGTCCATCGTGCATTGTAAAACGCTGAATATTGAAGATCATTCCTTTTTTTTGTGGCAAGTATATGCCTCCTTTCAATATTTGAAGTCCTTATCAATTATATCTTATATCTAACATTAAATTTAAGTTGTTTCTAAAGTTCGTTAAACGTTATTTTTGTTTGTTTTTTAACTGAACAATCACATTAATGAATTATACTTAAAATTTTTTTTTTGTCAATCTTTAAATAATGCGGTTTGATTGAATTGTTTTTTTAAAAAATTAATATTTTCAACATAAATAAGACTCTGTGATCTTTATGTGGTTTTAAAAATCAAAAAAAGAACAAAAATAATTTGACAAAAGAAAAAAATAGAGGTATAACTGAAGCAAGATAATTAATTAAACAGATTAATCAATTGAAAA
>JBOFCM010000042.1:0-6670 GCA_051646055.1 Fusobacteriaceae bacterium | reverse complement strand
TCAGTGGGGGTAGCTAAAACAAAGAGAGAGAAAACCAGGGGTTTTCTCTCTCTTTCAGATATATTCAAATAAATTATATTCGTTTTTGGTGCCTGGGAAGGGACTCGAACCCTTACTCCTTTAGGGGAAACGGATTTTGAGTCCGTCGCGTCTACCATTCCGCCACCCAGGCTTACAGAGAGAATGATACATCAAAAATGGCCAAGTGTCAAGAATAAAAATTCAAAAAATTAAAATTCTTGAACTTATAGAGTGTTTTAGAGTATATTATAGATAGAATAATTTGTGACAATGTAAAATTGGGGAGATGGAATATGAATAAAATATATTATTTTACAGGAACGGGGAACTCCTATCACGTAGCTAAAAAAATGGCTCAGGAGTTAGAGATGGAGTTAATAAATATTCCAGAAATTATAGAAGATGAGATGCTGGAATTTGAGGGGGATACTTTTGGAATAATTTTTCCCGTGTATGCCATGGGGATACCTCAGATGGTTGGTAAATTTCTAACCAAATTGAAAATAAAAGGAAATCCATATATTTTTGCCATAGCTACATGTGGCGGAAGCGGATATGGAATACCTTTTTCACTTATTGATTCTGTTTTAAAAGATAAGAGGGAGAAGGGGGAGCAATCTCTCAAGCTGGACTATTCGTCCTACCTCCAGGTGCCGGACAACTATCTAAAACTTTTCAAGATGAAAAGTGAAAAAGATGCCATAGTTATGGTAGATTTGGCAGATGATAGATTGAGCAGTAAAATTCAGGAGATAAGAGAAAAAAAGAGAAACAGCTATATCAAATTTTTGATTAATCCAATTTTTAAAATGATATATATGTTATGGCTGGGAAATATCAAGAGAGCTGACAGAAAATTCCGTGTGGAGAAAAGCTGTATCAGTTGCAATCTCTGTAGAGATATCTGTCCCAGCAGAAATATAGAGATGAGGGAGGGAAAACCATTTTGGAATGGGAAATGTCAGGATTGTATGGGGTGCATCCATATCTGTCCTGTGTCGGCTATTCAGTATGGAAAGAAAAGTCTGAAAAGTGGAAGATACCTCAATCCCTATGTGACAAGAGAGGAATTAAAGATAAAAAGAAATAAAAAATAGAATTTGGGAGGAAAGATGAGATTACAAGTTTTGAATTGCGAAAAAATAGAAAATGGAAAATATAGGACAGAAATTCAGTATCTAGAGGGAAGCGAGAGATTTTATCCTGACGGAAAAGGGGGGCAGATAGGAGACCTTGGAAGAGTTGGAGAGGCTGAAATATTAGTTGCTCAAGAAAAAAATCTTATCCTAGACAGAGAACTGGTTCCAGGAGAATATTCCTACCAGATAGACAGGGAGAGAAGAAGAGATGCAGAGGAAAATCATTCGGGAGAACACCTTTTTTCCGCTTTAGCCTTTCTGAAATACGGATGGAGAACTGTGGGATTCAAGATGTCGGAAAAATACTGTACCCTAGATTTTGACAGAAACGATATGACATGGGAGACGATAGCTGAACTGGAGAGAGAGGTAAATAGAAAAATTTGTGAGGGGCATGATCTCAGAGAGGAGATATGTGATATAGAGAAAGCTAATGCTCTTATGGGTGAGAGAAAAGATGTAGCAGCTAAAATAACAGGAGATATCAGAATGGTTTCCACATTCCCAGAAGATTTCAATGCCTGTGCAGGTCTCCATGTGAAAAACACAAGGGATATAAAGATGTTTAAAATTCTTTCTTGGGAAAAGGTAAAATCCTCATGTATGAGATTTTATTTTATATCTGGTGACAGATGTTTCAAGGATTACAGTGAGAAACATGAGATAATAAAAGAGCTGAATCAGAAATTTAGTTCTCAGACGTCAGAACTAGTCACTCTGGTGAATAAACAGAGCGAAGAGAAAAAAGAATTAGAGAAAAAATTGAGAGCAATTTCCCTGAAATATGGAGAGCTTCTTCTGGATAAAATTTTAGAAAGTTCTGAAAAGGTAACTGTCTTAGAGGAAGAGAGCAATCTGTGTGAGACGGTAAAAAAATTATTTTTAGAAAAAAAACTAGAAAACAAAATCTTCATTGGAGCTGATGAGGAACTGATGATATTGGCTTCTACTGATAGAGATATGCAGACACTTTTAAAAAATGTTCAAAAGAAAATAGAGTTGAAGGGCGGAGGAAGCAGAAATTCTGTGGTAATCAAATTCCAGAAAGGTAGAAAAAATGAGGTTTTAAACAAGGTTTTAGAAGAAATTATGAACTTAAACTAGAACAAGTGTAAAAAAAATAAACAAAAAAGCGAAAAAATTACCCAAAAAAATAGTTGACTTTAAATCCAATTTATTGTAAAATTTAATCGTTGTATGAGTGAATTGAACATTCACTCATAATTTTCACTAAAAGATATAGTTTAATAGATATATATATACCTAAACATATTTGAACTCATGTTCAAAAAAGTGATTTTTAAGACAATTATAAAGTAAAGGGAGTGTTGAAATGGGAGTATTAAAAACTGAAGTATTAGACAAAATGAAGCACATTGTAGACAACTGTATGGGGGATTCTACAGCTGCTTGTGTATCTGCATGTCCAATGAATACTGATGTTAAACAGTATGTCAGACTTATAGGAGAGGGAAAAGGTGAAGAGTCTCTGAACGTTATCAGAGAAAAACTTTTCATACCTGGAACGCTTGGAAGAATCTGTGCTCATCCTTGTGAGAAAAACTGTAGAAGAGGAGAGGAAGATCACTCTATCTCTATAGCTTACCTTAAGAGATATGCAGCAGACAATTTCGATAAAGCTGAAAACTGGGATCTTACCAAAGCTTCATCAAACGGGAAAAAAGTTGCAGTTATAGGAGCAGGACCAGCAGGAGCACAGGCAGCTCTTGATCTTATCAGAAAAGGTTATGCTGTTACAATATTTGAAAAACTTCCAGTACTTGGTGGAATGATGAGAGTGGGTATTCCTGAATACAGATTACCTAGACATATAATTGATACAGAATATTCTCTGCTCCAAAAACTTGGAGTAGAAATCAAATTAGGTGTAGAGATTGGTAAAGATATATCTTTCGATGAGCTTAAGAAAAATCATGATGCAGTTGTGGTTGCAGTTGGAAGACAAGCTGGAAGAATCGATCGTTCTCTTGAAAATCATGATGCAGAGGGAATATTCCACGCAGCTGAATATCTGAAAGAGATATCTCTGACTCGTGACTTCAAAGGAGCTGGAAAAGTTGTAGCTGTAATTGGTGGAGGAGACGTTGCAATGGACTGTGCTCGTTCATCTAAGAGAGTTCCAGGAGTAGAGAGAGTAATATCTATACCTCTAGAGGCTACTTTTGAAGGAATGCCATCTTCAAACCATGAGATTCACGGAGCTGTAGAAGAGGATATAATCTTTAAACTTGGATACGGAATCAACAGAATAATGAAGGATGAGAACGGAAGAGTTTCAGGAATCGAACTGAAGAAATGTGTATCTCTATTTGATGCAGAGGGAAGATTCTCTCCTAAGTTTGATATGGATCAGTTAGAAGTTCTTGCAATAGATACTCTTGTATTTGCAATAGGACAGGGAGTAGACAGCTCTTTTGATGCAGAGGGAACTCTAGCTAAGAGAGGAAACGGAACTTTTGATGCAGACAAGCTTACAATGCAATCTGTATCTGATAAAAAAGTTTTCGTAGCTGGAGACTGTACAAGTGCATTTATAGTTGTAGAAGCTATGGCAGAGGGACGTAGAGCTGCAAAGTCTATAGACTTATTCCTAAATGGAAAAGATATAGCTGAAGGAAGAAACATTGAAAATGAGGGTGGATACAGAACGAAACTACAACTTCCAACTGAGTACCTGCCTGAGGGATGGGACGCTGCTGAGAAAGTTGAAAGAATAGCCAACTCGGTTATCTCTAAAGCTGAAAGAATTGGAAGCTTCAATGAGGTTGAAAATGTATTTACAAAATCTGAAGCTGAAAAGGAAGCTAACAGATGTCTTCAGTGTGAGTGTAAGCTTTGTATGAAAGAGTGTATCATGCTGAATGATTATACAGATTGTCCAAAAACTCTATTCTCTGAGTATCTTGAGAAGGGTTACGATGCAGTGGACGCTAAGATAGCTTACTCATGTAACATGTGTGACCAGTGTACTCTAAAATGTCCAAAGGACTTTGATATCAAATCTAACTTCGCAGGAATTAGAACAGAGTATGTTAAAGATAATGCAGGAAAATCACCTATGAAGGGGCATACGGCAATAGAGGTGCACCAGTATCTTGGATATTCTAAGATGTTTAACACGACTAACGCAGCACCAGCTGGAAAGAAAACTAAATATGTATTCTTCCCAGGATGTTCACTACCTTCGTATAACTCAGAAGCAGTAGGAAATGTACTTGATCACCTACAGAAAAAACTAAACGGAGAGGTTGGATCACTGCTTAAATGTTGTGGAAAACCGCCTAAAGCTCTAGGGCAGGATGATCTGTTTAAAGAGAGATTTAAATCTGTTCAAGAGGAATTGGATAAAGTTGGAGCAGAGACAGTTATCGTTGCTTGTCAGTCATGTTACGGAATTTTTAATATGTATGCAAAGCAGAAAGTAGTATCTCTATGGGAACTTCTTCCTGAGATTGGACTTCCAGAATCTCAAATCGGAGTAGGAAAAGGTTCAGATGTTACATTCAATATCCATGATTCATGTTCAATCAGAAAAATGACAGGAATCCATGACGGAATCAGATGGATAGTTAACGAGCTAGGATACAATGTTGAAGAGCTTGAAAACTCAAGAGAGAAAACAAGATGTTGCGGATTTGGAGGAATGATAGTTCCGGCAGTTCCAGATGTGGCTAAGAGAGTTATGGATAGAAGAGCATCTGAAACAACAACTGGGCATATGATCACTTACTGTGCAGCATGTCGTGAATCTATGGAAAAAGGTGGAGCAGATGCTCAGCATATCCTGGATCTTGTATTCGGAGAAAAATATACAAAAGATAAAGCTAAAAAGAGAAATGCTGGACCTGTAAAGCAGTGGGCTACTAGATTCAAATCAAAAATGGAACTTAAAAAAAGAAAATAAAATAAAAGGGGAAATTGAAAAATTTCCCCGCTCAATTTACAATAAAAACTATACAAAATAAAATTCAAACAGGGGTGGAAGTATGAAAAAATTATTAGTAGTAGCATTATTAACTCTATCAACACTAGCATTCTCAAAGGATTATTCACAGTACAAAAGTGAGACTCTTATCAGTCCAGCAACAGCTAAAGAGCTTATCGAAAAAGATAAAAATGTTGTAGTTGTAGATGTTAGACAGAATGCTAAATTCCTAGCTGGAAACGTAAAAGGATCTTACAATATGTGGAGACCTGACATGGAACCTAAAGATGGAAGATATGGAGATATCGGAGGAATGAGAGCTTCTCGTGAAGAGCTTGAGAAAGAGATGAATGCAATGGGTGTAAATGGGGATACAACTCTTGTACTTATCGGAGATAACTTAGATGAGTACAGACTTTGGTGGATAATGGATCTATATGGAGCAAAAAATATGAAGATTGTAGATGGAGGATTCAATGCTCTTAAATCTGCAGGAGTTTCTACAAGATTCGGAGCTGAACCTGCTCCAAAAGCTGGAACTTTCAAATTCCCAGAGGGTGCTGATAAAGATACTCTTGTAGAATTTGAAGATGTAAAAGCTAAGCTGAATGATAAAGATGTTCTTGTTTTAGATACAAGATCTGAGAAAGAGTTTACAGGAGAGGAAACTAAGAGTGGAGCAGTAGGGAAAGGAAGAATACCTGGAGCTGTTTGGGTTGAGTGGTCTGATACTTTAGATAAGAATAAAGATATGAAATCATATGATGAGTTAGTGGCACTATTTACAAAGGCTGGAGTTACACCTGATAAAGAGATACTTGCTTACTGCCAGTCAGCTGTACGTTCTGCTCACACTACATTTGTATTAAGAGAACTGCTAGGATACCCAAAAGTTAAGAACTATGATGGTTCTTGGATTGAATGGTCTCGTGAAGTAGCTAAAAACAACGCTCCAGTAGAGTCTGGAAAATAATAGGATTTATTGAGGAGAAGAAATGAATAAGATTGTAAAAATAATAATAGCTCTTCTAGTTCTTGCAGGATTAGGAACACTTCTTGTAAAAACAGGAGCTATAGAGTATATGAAAGATAGAGAGAAACTGGAGACTCTTATTAAAGGATTAGGACCTTGGGGACCGATAGCTTATATAGCGATGTTTGCTATCGTAACAGTAACTTGTATTTCTACTCTTCCTATAACTCTAGCAGGAGGAATTATATTTGGAGGAATCTGGGGAACACTTTACACTCTAGTTGGAGCATCATTAGGACTTTCTCTATCATTCCTTATAGCTAGATATGTGGCTAGAAAACCTATTGAAGCGAAGTTTGGAAATAGTGATGCCTTCAAGAAAATAAATGAAGGAGTAAAAAATGAGGGATGGTTTATTCTTGCGACAACAAGATTACTTCCTATATTCCCATTCGGAATTCAGAATTATGTTTACGGACTTACTCCAATCAGCTTTATCCAGTATGCAGTGTTGTCTACTATATTTATTCTGCCTGGAACAGCAGTTTTCGTTCTTCTGGCAGGAGCTGTTGCTTCTGGAGATAAGGCGAC
>JBOFCM010000041.1:0-1414 GCA_051646055.1 Fusobacteriaceae bacterium | reverse complement strand
AACATTTGAATAATGATTGGCAACAATGGCTACGAGGGTACACCCAGTAACATACCGAACCTGGAAGTTAAGCTCGTAAACGTCGAAAGTACTTGGGGGGCAGCCCCCTGGGAGGATAGAAAGTTGCCAATCTTTTTTTTAAAGATATAGTTTACTGGGAAACTATTTTAAGAGGTGATAGAATGGATTATAAGAAAAAAGGAAAGTTGATTTACCTGGGTATAGTTGCAGCTTTTATATTTATCTTTATGGCTGTGGTGCTGATGGAAAGAAATATTCCCTACTCCTCTAGAGCCTTTGTTGAATATAAAATAGCTCCTGTATTTAGTAAGGTTTCTGGAACCATAGATAAAATCTATGTAAAAAATGGTGATCTTGTAAGGGAAAATGATCTATTATTTTCCTTGGATAGGGGAATCTATGAGGCCCAATATGAAAGTGCCTTGGGAACCTATGAAAAAGCTGAAAGTTCTTTAAGAGGATTGGATGAGGATATTAAAACCGCAAAGGATTCCATAGAGAAAAATAGAATTATTTATGAAAGAGATATGAAGGATTTTGAAAAATATACAAAGCTATATAGAGGTGGCTATGTAACTGAGATTGATTATGAAAATTCCAAGGTTAAAATGTTACAATCGGAAAAAATCTTAAAATCCAGTGAAAACCAACTTAAAAATGAGCTTATTAAAAAGGGTATGGATAGAGATCATAACCCTGAATTATTGGCAGCTAAGGGGGCTCTGGATAGAGCAAAATTGCAGTTGGAATATACGGAGGTAAAGGCTCCCATAGAGGGAACAGTGGTAATGGATCAACTATATCCCAACAGCGTAATTAAAGAGGGAAGTACTGTATTTTATCTTAGGGATAGTAATGACATGAGAGTGGAAGTTAATCTCAGAGAGAAAAATATAGTTTCCATAAAGGAAGGAAGAAAGGCCTTGGTGCTCTTCGATGGAATACCAGACACCATCTACGAGGGGACTGTGGAAAACATGGACAAGATTTTAGCCGATGGATACAACAGTTCTAATACCTTGGTCAATATTCCTCAAGATAATAGATGGGTTAGAGATGGAGGGAAAGTAAGAGTATCTATTAGAATGACTTCCAATCAAAACCTAGAATCACTGGTAAGTGGTTCAAAGGCCTCTGTAATACTCCTTTCCCCAAGTGGAAATCCTATCTATGATTTTTTTGCCAAGGTTTGGTTAAATATTATAAAGGTGTTTAACTATGTATACTAATGAAGATAAAACCTGGGATATTTTAAGGGTAACCATTGGAGTTTCCATAGGGCTAATGATTAGTAAGTATACAACCATGGCATTTAATTTCCAAGTGCCTATAATGGCAGCTAGTTTGGTATTGGGTAGGGATAAAGTCACTGTAAAAAAGGTCATAAAGAGCT
>JBOFCM010000040.1:0-12233 GCA_051646055.1 Fusobacteriaceae bacterium | reverse complement strand
CTGCAGTAGCATCAGCTAAAGAAGTAGTAGCAGCTCCAGTAGTAGCAGTTGAGCCAGTGGCATTAGTATGTCCTGAGCCAGTTGTAGAGTGGAGACCAACTGGATACATTGATTTCGCAGCAAAATACTATGGTGAAGAGGATAGAAACCTAGACCAAACAACAGGAAAATATATAAGAACTCAGTTGGCAGGATCTATCAACTTAACAGAAAAATCTAAGTTTGAGTTCAGAGCAAGAAACTATGCAAACTTAAGAAATGAAGATTATGCATTTGGAAATGGTTCGACTGGTTCAAATAACTTAAGAACTAGATATTCTTATAACCACGGTCTTTTAGGAGATTCTAAAATTAACCTTACTTCTAGAGTAGAGTACTACAACAGATTTGCAGGAACAGATACTCATAACTTAGAGTATCAAGCTAGACTTCAGTTTGCACCTTACTTTGACTTTATGCCTTCATGGGCTCAGGTTTCGGACTTTACACTAGCTCCTAAAGTTGGATACCAAAAGTTAGGAACAGCAGATTCTGACTATGATGTAAATGCTGGAATGAATATCTATACTTACACAAACTTACCATATGGTGTAGGACTAGAGCTTAATATGTACAATACATATTATAGCTATGGAACTGCAGCACAAATTTTATCAGAGAATGGAATGGAAGATAACCAGTTCGATATCGGATTCGAAGCATACCTATACAAAAACTTTGAACTTTACTCAGCTGGGAAGAATAAGTTAGAGCTTACAACAGAGTTTGGATATGAAACTTATGATATGTATGAATCAAATGCTCTTTATATAGCAGCAGATGAGGCAGCGACAGTTCCGGATAGAAAAGAGGGAAGATCATACCAGGCATATGCTTTAACAGGTCTTCAATTATCACACCAATACTCAAAAACTCTTAAAGTTTATGCATGGGCTGGAGGAGAGTTTAAGAACTGGGCAACTACTGGTAAATCTGAAGCTTCTAACTGGTCATGGCAGCCACAAGTTACAGTTGGATTCAGATCATCATTCTAATAGTAACCTAAGGATATAAAATAAAATATAATATATATTTATGGAGAGATTGAAAAATCTCTCCTTTTTTTCAAGGAGGGGATTATGAAAAAAAAAATAATGCTTCTTATATTGGTAGGAAGCTTGGCCTATGGAAAGATGCCTAAAGATATAAAGGATAAAGTTTCCAGAGATGCTAGAGAAATGTACGAAGACAGAAAAGATGCAATGAGTTTTATTGATTGGCAGGAATCGTCCTATGATGAGATGGAAGAAACTTTAGCTGTAGCAGAAATTCCTCGAGAAAGTAAAGAACAAATCAAATTTTATCTGAGAGGAAAATATGGTCTTAATTTCATTAAACAAAATGCAGAGTTAGGAGAAGAGATAAATAAGGTTAAAAATTCTGAGAAAAATATAAAAGTCGCAGCAATCAGAGAAGTAGAAAGAATAATTGCAGAAAAAAAAATAGGTGAACTAGAGGCAGAAATAAATCAAAAATCAAAAAAAGAACTTGAAGTCATAGAGAAATTTGTTGAAATTCCTACAAATCTGATGACTAGGTTCAAATCTGAAGCGGAGAGACTTTATCCAGGAAATTATTATGAACAGAAGAGATATATGGAGTCTTCTATAGGGAATTATCAGTATTATAAAACAATAAAGTAAAAAAAGGATTTTTTTTGTATTCCTAGTATTAAAATGTGAACTAAAAATTTGATTTTTTGGATTTACTTGGGAGGGAAGGATATGAAAAAAATAGCTTTAATATTGGCTTCATTATTGGCAGTTTCAACTGTGGTATCAGCTAAAGAGGTTATAGTGCGGCCTGAAGCAGTTGCAGAACCGGAAGTGATAGTAGTGGCATATGAGTCCAAATGGAAACCATCAGGATATGTTGATTTGGGATATAGATATTATGGACATGATGAATATGATTCTGCTGATTTCGGAAGAGTTCAGATGCAGGGAAAATTTAATTTTACCGAGAAAGACAGAGTAGAATACAGATTCAGAAGATACAACTCTTATCAGACTATGGATCATCAGAGCAGTTTAGACGATGACCAGAAGATTGGATCTTTTGGAGATGCTTCTCAGGCAAGGCTCAGATATTTTTATAACAACGGTTTGATTGGAGATAGTAAAATAAATCTTACTCAGAGATTACAGTATGAAAATGCCCAATCTTTAGGAGCTATAACAAGCAACTTTGACAATGATGGAAATCCTCTAGGAACTCTTGGAAATAAATATCAGGATATTGAGTACAGAGTGATATTTGAGTTTGCCCAGTATATGGACTGGACCCCAGAGTGGTTTAAAAATACCAGTGCAACGATTCAACCATATTTTTATTACGAATGGGATGACTCTGATTCATCAAATATAAAAGCATATGGGGCACAACTAGGGTCCATGTTCACCCTTCCAGCTGGATTCAGTTTTGAATTTAATCTATATCCAGAATTTTCAGATTATAATCAAAAGTCAGCAGAATGGAAATTGGCATATGAGGCTTATCTCTATTACGGATATAATCTATATGCAGAAGGACCATATGCTTTAGACTTTAATTTCGAGGGTGGAATGGATCCATACGTATTCAATTCTGATAGCAGTTTCGGAAAAGTTTTCTCGGAATCCGGAGATGCTTCTTACGAAGCTTATGCCCTGCCAAGTCTAGAGATATCATATAGAAGAACCGAACATATGAAAATCTATGCAGGAATTGCAGGAGAATACAGAAACTGGAGAGAGAGTGATAAAACAAGTGCTAGAAAATGGTCTTGGATGCCACAGGCTTATGCAGGATTGAGACTGGACTTCTAAAGATATTATATAATAAAAAAATCCCGAATTTTCGGGATTTTTTTATTAGTTTTCTGCTGAATTGTTGCTTTCAGCTTTGGATTTTCTGTAGTGGTCTAGAACAGGGTAAGAGATAAAGTTAATCCCCAAGAAAAGTATATACCATCCAAATACCATTGCTGTTCTCCCATTGATTACAGGAAGGATAATAGTTAGAGCTCCTATTAAAAACAAAAAGAGTCCTTTTATGAAAACTACTCCTCTCAGAAAGTTAGAAGATTTTTCTGGATTGGAATTGATCTCCTTATTTCCTACAATGAGGATGATTCCTTTAATGCTCAAAAATCCTCCGATTGCCAGATTGACTATGACATCCTTATTGGGGAAATTCAGGAAAAATATCATGATAGCCAAAGTGATTTCTCCAAGTGTTCCAAGCAGTACCATTTTCCAGTTGAAATAATCGTTCTCTTTTTTTAATATCATAAAAATATGGTCTAGAGCAGAGACTAACATAATGGCTCCGATTATTGTTTCAGCTCTTTTTACAAAAAATCCTGTTTCTAAAATTCCTAAGACACCGATTAAAATAGCTCCAAGACCTAAAATATATCTTAGAACCGTGGATATATCATTTTTGTTTTCCATAAACACCTCTCTATAAAATTTAATTATATCTAACCCTATTATACAATAGAAAATCAAAAATAAAAAAAATTTTTTAAACTTTTTAAAGACTAGTATCGTCTAAATATCGTAATTGAAAAAACAATTTCTCCCCTGAAATAATTTTTTCATAATATATTTTCTCCCCAAGATAAATATATTAAAAAAGCCTGGAAATTTTTCCGGGCTTTTTTGTTTTTTCAGTTGTCTTTAGATGTAAAACATGTTAAGGTAATTTCAATAAATATAAAGAGAGGGCAGGCTATGGGCAAAAATTTTTTTTTATCAGGAATTATATATATATTTAGTTTTTTAGTGACTTTTAGTGAAGAGATTCCCAAAATTTATAAAGAGCCAAAGGAAATGATGAGAACTACTTGGGTTGCCAGCGTTGAAAATCTCCATTATCCAAAAAAAATGAATGGAAAAATAAGAAATACTCTTCCCGAACTCAAAGAGGACTGGTTAGAGATACTGAACAAACATGAAGAACTGAATTTTAATACAGTTATTTTTCAGGTGAGTCCTACTCTGGATACATTATATTATTCAAAGCACAGACCATGGTCCCATGTGATTTCTGGCATACAGGGGATAGCTCCCGACTGGGCAAAAAATTTCGATCTTTTAGGATGGATGATAGATGAGACCCATAGAAGAGGGATGGAGTTTCATGCATGGTTCAACCCTTACAGGGTAACTCACAAATCTTTAGGAGACGGGACTTTTAAGGGGGAACTGTCAAAACTTTCAAAAAATAATTTTGCTAAAAAAAATCCTGAATTGGTATATATTTTTGATAAAAAACTCTACTTGGATCCCGGACAGGAAAAGACAAGACAGCATGTGGCAGATGTAGTTGTAGAGTTTCTTGAAAAATATGATGTTGATGCAATTCATTTTGACGATTACTTTTATCCTTATAAGGTGACAAGGGATGGAAAGACCTTGCATTTCG
This sequence comes from Fusobacteriaceae bacterium, assembly GCA_051646055.1. Classification (GTDB taxonomy): domain Bacteria; phylum Fusobacteriota; class Fusobacteriia; order Fusobacteriales; family Fusobacteriaceae; genus JAGNZR01. The sequence goes on along the minus strand of JBOFCM010000040.1, from coordinate 7,784 downwards.
GGGATAAAAATGAAGACTTAAAAACCTTTCAGAAAAACAGAAGAGGATTCAAAGAAAATGAGATAAAAGAGTGGAGAAGAGATAATAACGATCTTATGGTAAAACAGATAAAAAATGTAATAGATGCTCATAATATAAAATATAGGAGAGCTGTCCAGTGGGGAATAAGTCCTTTTGGTATTTGGGAACATGAGAATGACAATCCTTCAGGAAGCCAAACTCCGATAACGTCCACTTCATCCAACAGGGATATATATGCCGATACAAAAAAATGGATCAGAAATGAGAAAATTGATTACATAATCCCTCAGATATACTGGGAATTTACCCAAAATGCAGCCCCCTATGGAAAACTTGTAGAATGGTGGAGTGGAGTTTCTGAAGGAAGACGTACCCACCTCTATATAGGGCACGGAAACTATAAACATATGATGAGTGCATCTAGAGTAAAGGCTTGGGCAGATCCGGAAGAGATAGGAAAACAGCTAAAATTCAATACCAAATATGAAAATATAAAGGGAAGCGCTTTCTTCGGATATAATAGTCTTCTTAAAAATGATAAGCCTGGAAATAACCCAGGAGCCATAGCTCAGAACAGACATATTGATATATTGAAAAAATATTATTTTACTAAAAAAGTCCTTGTTCCAGGGAAGCCATGGTTGGATAAAGAAAAAACTCAAAATCTGAAAAATGTAAAAAAAGAAAAGATTTCTCAAGGAACTCTTATAACTTTTAACGATTCCCTTAAAAATGATACCAGATTTTATGTTTTATATTCAGGAGATGAGATTATAAAGGTAGTAGGAAGAGATAAAAAAAATATTAATCAGAGAATTATTATTACAGAAAAAGAGCTGAATGGAAGAAGAGTAACTGCTGTGGCAATAAAAGACAGAGCAGGAATAGAAAGCAGGAAGACTTCGGTTCTAAAATAATCTGTTTTCAGTGGGGAGGAAATTTATGACGAAAAAAGAAAAGGTAAGAAATATAATAAAAATTCTCCATGAAAAATTTGGAGATCCAAAATGTGCTTTAGAATACAAAACTCCTTTTGAACTTCTGGTGGCTGTAATACTTTCAGCTCAGTGTACAGATGTAAGGGTGAATATAGTAACAGAAGCTATGTTTAAAAAAGTGAATACCCCTGGAGAGTTTGCCCAGATGCCTTTGGAAGAGATAGAGGAACTGGTAAGAAGTACAGGATTTTATAGAAATAAGGCCAAAAATATAAAGCTGTGTAGCCAGCAGATTTTGGAAAAATATGAGGGAGAGGTTCCTAAGGGAATGGATGAACTCACAGGTTTGGCAGGAGTAGGAAGAAAAACAGCAAATGTGGTAAGAGGTGAGATTTGGAGGCTAGCTGAAGGAATAACGGTAGATACCCATGTAAGAAGACTTACTAATCTGATAGGAATTGTAAAAAATCAGGACCCCCTAAAGATAGAACAGGAACTTATGAAAATAGTTCCCAAGAGAGATTGGATAGATTTTTCACATTATTTGATTCTTCATGGGAGAGATAAATGTATAGCCAGAAGACCCCGTTGTAAAGAGTGTGAAATCAAAGAGTTTTGTGACTATGGATTAACGAATAATTCTTGACTTGAAAAATAAAAAATAATTCTTGACACTACAAATAAAGAATGATATAAATTATGTATAAGGTTTTAAAAAAATTAGGGAGGGTTACACTTATGAGAGTATACCTGGATAATAACGCAACAACTAAATTAGATAGAGACGTCTTAGACGCCATGATACCATATATGACAGAGGTTTTTGGAAATGCTTCGAGTCACCATAGTTTCGGAAGGGAAGCTGGAAAAGCTATGACAGAATCTAGAGAAAAAATAGCAGAGATTCTAGGGGTAGAACCTGCTGAGATAATTTTTACGGGCTCAGGAGTAGAGGCAGATAACCTTGCCATAAGAGGAATAGCTAAATCATATAAAAATAGAGGAAACCATATCATTACATCTGCTGTGGAACATCCTGGTGTTAAAGAAACTTTTGCAGATCTCAAAAAAGAGGGATTCCAAGTGACTGTTCTTCCTGTAGATAAGGACGGAGTGGTGTCTTTAGATGCACTCAAGGAAGCGATAACAGATGAAACGATACTAATCTCTGTTATGCATGCTAACAATGAAACTGGAACTATCCAACCTGTAGAAGAGATAGGTAAGATAGCCAAGGAACACAAAATCCTATTCCATGTGGATGCGGTTCAGACTATGGGAAAAATTCCCGTGGATCCAAAAGCTATAGGAGCAGACCTTCTAGTATTTTCTGCCCACAAATTTCATGGACCTAAAGGTATAGGAGCGCTATACTTGAGAAATGGAGTTAGGCTTGGAAAAACAATAACAGGTGGAGGACAGGAGAGAAAACTTAGACCTGGGACTTCTAATGTAGCGGGTATGGTGGGAATGGCAAAAGCCCTTCAAAATGCAGTAGATAACATGGATAAAAATATAAAGCATGAAGAATCACTGAGAAATTATTTTGAGGAGCAACTTCTCCAAAAACTTCCTGAGATAGTTATCAATGCTAAAGAAGCAAAGAGACTTCCAGGGACTTCAAGTGTTCAATTCAGATATTTAGAGGGAGAATCTATACTTCTGTCTCTAGACTATAAAGGAATAGGAGTAAGTTCAGGATCAGCTTGCTCTTCAGATGAACTTCAGGCTTCCCATGTATTGCTAGCGATGGGAGTTCCTGTTGAGTTTGCTCATGGAACAATCAGATTTAGTCTTGGAAAAGATAACACCAAGGAAGAGATAGACTATACTATAGGTGTAGTGGTAGAAGTAATAAATAAGCTCAGAATGATATCCCCGCTGTGGAATGAGTTCAGTCAAAACTAAGGAAGAGATAAGGAGAAAACTATGCAATATACAGAAAAAGTAATGAAACACTTTATGGACCCTCAAAACGTAGGAGTTATGGAAAATCCAGACGGATATGGAAAAGTTGGAAATGCAAGCTGCGGAGATATCATGGAGATATTCCTTAAGATAGAAAACGAAACTATAACAGATGTTAAGTTCAGAACATTCGGATGTGCTTCAGCGATTGCTTCATCATCTGTTTCAACAGAGCTTGTACTTGGAAAAACAGTGGAAGAGGCTTTAAAAATAACTAACAAAGCTGTTGTTGAAGAGTTAGGTGGGCTACCTCCTGTAAAGATGCATTGTTCAGTTCTAGCTGAGGAAGCGATAAAGTTAGCCATCGAAGACTATTTAAACAAGAAAAAATAATATGAAAATAGCCAGAAAATACTGGCTATTTTTTTTTGCACTTAGTATAATAAAAAAAGAAGAAAAACCACAGTTTTTCAGTATAATGTAGAATGATAAAAATATGAGAGTGAAAGGAAAAAAATGAAAAAAATATTATTGACCATGTTACTAGTAGGAAGCACAGCCTTTCCAGCAGTAAAAACAGTAAAAACTTCAGGAGTGAAAAGTGTTCAGGAGCAGATTGATAACAGACCAGATTACCATGCTTACTTGGTAGGAGATGAGAAGGGTAGGATATATTTTTCAGAAAATATGCATGAGGTGAGACCTCTGGCCTCAGTTACAAAAATAATGACAATGTTGCTTACCTTTGAAGCTATAGATAGAGGCGAGGTATCGTTAGATGATGAGGTAGAGATAACATGGAATGCAGCTAGACAGGGTGGAAGTATGATACCTGTAAAAGTTGGGCAGAAATTTAAATTGAGAGATTTGGTTATGGCTTCAGGAGTTCATTCGGCTAACAATGCCAGCTATGCTATAGCTGAATATGTGGGAAAAGGTTATGCGAATTTTATCAGGATGATGAATGACAAAGCAAAGGAGCTGGGACTGGAAGAGGAGATGAAATTCTATACACCAGCGGGACTACCTACAAGAATGACAAAGGAAGGAATGGATGTTGCATCAGCCTATGCAGTATATAAGCTCAGTCTGGAAGCATCTAAACATCCTGGTTATCTTGAAATTGCCAAACTTAAAAATCCTAAGATAGATAATGAAACTATTCAACTAAGAAATAAAAATCTTCTTCTTGGAAAAGAGGGTATAATTGGATTAAAAACAGGTTATCACGGAAATTCAGGATTTAATGTTTCTATAATAAGTGAGCTCAATGACCTGAGAACTCATTATGTCGTTATGGGTGGGAAAACTCAAAAAATTAGGGATAACAAGGTTTTAGAACTGGTGGACAGATTCAATAAAAATTATAAAAAGAAGAATTTTTTAGATAAAAATAAAAGTATGATGAATATTCCAGTAGAGAAAGGCATGGCTCTTTCGGTTTCTCTTTATCCTGAAAAAGATTTTTCTTTTGTTGTAGATAAAGATGATTCCATTAAGATAGAAACAGAGAACATGAGAAAATTGATGGCACCAGTGGCTATAAATACAGAGGCTGGAAGTTATAAAGTTATTCTTAATGGAAAAATAGTGGAGAGTGGAAAACTTCTGACTAAAGAAGTGGTGGAGAAAAAGGGCTTTTTTGAGACTCTTATGGATAGATTTTAATTGAGTCTAGTGGGGAGATAATTATGCTAAGAAAAGTAATTTTTTTTCTAATTTATAAAATATTTTATAAGTTTTTCTGGATATTTCCTATTAAGAAAAATAGAGTTCTTTTTAGCTCGTATTTTGGAAGAAATTACAGTGATAGTCCCAGATTTCTTTTTGAAGAGCTAATAAAACATAGGAGTGATTTGGACATAATCTGGGTCCAGAATAGAGAAAATTCTGAACTGAAGGAAAAAAATGTAAAACTCATAGGCATCAACACATGGCAGTATCTTTATTACAGTGCCACATCGGCATATTGGATAGATAACTGTCACGGTTACCATCTGAGAGAACCTAGAAAAGAGACTGTATACCTCCAGACTTGGCATGGAACGCCTCTAAAAAAAATAGCTCAGGATATTGAGGGAGAACAGTATGAGGTAAGCAGAAAAAGCTGGGAGATTGAAAGTGGCTACTGGGACTATTTAATATCTCCAAGTACCATGCTCAACAAACTTTTCAGTAAAGCCTTCAAAGTTTCTAAAAATATAATGATAAATGCAATGTACCCTAGAAATGAATTTCTTATCGGTGCAGACAGAGAAAAAATTCGGGAAAAAGTCATTGAAATCCTTGGAATCAATCCGAAAAAGAAAAATATACTCTATGCTCCTACCTTCAGATTGGGAGAGACAGAGAACTATGGGATAAAGTTCAGCTGTGAAAAACTGAAGCGGGAGTTGGGAGAAGATTATAATTTTTTAGTGAGAGTTCACCCCAATGTCAAGGTGATAAGTCCTGAAATTTTTGAAAATGGCTATGTCATAGATGCCTCAAAATATGATGATATTCAGGAACTCTATGCAGTTACAGATATACTCATAACAGATTACTCTTCGGTATTTTTTGATTTTGCCATACTTAAAAAGCCTATGATATTCTATCCCTATGATTTTGAAAAATATAGAGATGATGACAGAGGATTTTACTTTCCTTATGAGGAAACGGTACCGGGACCTATATGTAGGGATGAAGATGGTGTAATAGAGGAGATTGAAAATGTGAAAAAAGATACAGAGAAATTTATAGAACATCTGGATCAGTTTAATAAAAAATTTAACGACACGGAATTTGAAGGAAGCAGTGAAAAGATACTGAAAAAAATAGGGCTACTATAAAACGGATAAAAAGGGGGAGAGATGAGTAAAATTGTAAAAAACTATATTCTTAATATAATCATAGTTTTTGCCAACATAATATTCCCTATGCTCCTTTTTCCCTATGCATCTAGAGTCCTCACAGCTGAAAACTATGGAAAGTATTCCTTCGCACTTTCTGTGACCAGCTACTTCATAACCTTGGCAAATCTAGGAGTTCAGTCCTATGGTCTACGAGAACTGGCCAGAGTAAAGAGCAGTATTGAAGAATTCAAAAGAGAGTTTAGCGGAATATTTATGATTACAATGTTTTCAAGCGTTCTAAGTTTTTTTTTCTATCTGGCGGCAGTATATCTGACTCCAAGCCTTCAGGGGGAGAAAGAGCTCCTTTTGGTCATGGGGCTCACGGTTATTTTAGCTTTTATGAATCTGGACTATCTTTTTATGGCACTTGAAAATCATAAACGAAGAACAATGAGACTCATAGTCACTAGAGGCGTTTCTCTTATTTTTCTTCTGATTTTTGTAAGAAAACCTCAGGATTATATAATTTTTGCCATAGTAATGATTATACCGGAAGTACTTGTGAAAATTGCTGATATGTATTCCATAAGGAGTTATCTGAATTTTAAAATAGAGAAAAGTGAATTTAGGAAACATGTGAAGCCTCTTCTCATAATATTTTTCTATATTCTTTCCCAAACAGCGTACTTGAATTTAGATTCTACAATGCTGGGAATTTTAAAGGGAAATCAAAGTGTGGGATTTTATTCTGTCTCTATAAAAATGGTAAAAATAGTTCTTCCCATAATAGCTTCCCTGGGAGTTGTACTTTCTCCGAGAATAATAGAAAATATTAAACACGGAAGAGAAAGCGAAGTATATAGAGATATGGAGATGAATCTTAATTTCATATTTTTTATGACACTTCCAGCAGCATTACTCATGTTTGTGTTAGCTGATAATTTAATAATTATGCTTTCTGGAAATGGGTACATGGCATCTATAGCACCTATGAGAATAATGATTCCGGTTATAATATTTATAAGTATAAGCAGTTTTGCATCCTCACAGGTGCTCATACCGACCAACAATGAAAAAAAGGTCTTGAAAGTAGCTCTTATAGGTTTGGGAATAAATTTGATACTGAACCTGATTCTGATACCCAAATATTCCATACTTGGTGCAGCAGTGGCAACACTTATAGCGGAATTTATAGTGTGTTATCTTAGGACAAGAGAGATAGATAAAATATTTCCCAATCATAAAATTTTATCAGGAAAGCAGAAGCTTTACATATATCCAGCTCTTCTGGCCTTTTTAGTAGCGGGGGGATTAAAATATTTTAACAGCAGAACTGGGATATTGACAGGGAATGTTTTTGTGGAGTTTATACTCATAGGAATAATTTATAAGATTATATATGTGGGCTGGTTGATATGTAAAAAAGAATATTTTACATATAAGGTTATAGAAATCTTAAAAAGTAAATTACTTTAGGAGGTAGGAATGAAAAAAGTCATAACATATGGGACCTTTGATCTTCTTCACTGGGGTCATATCAATATTTTAAAAAGAGCAAAAGAGCTGGGAGATTATCTTATAGTAGGTTTATCTACAGATGAGTTCAATGAACTTAAACATAAGGAATCATATCATAGTTACGAAGAAAGAAAACTTATATTGGAAGCTATAAAATATGTGGATGAAGTCATTCCAGAGAAAACTTGGGAGCAGAAGACTACCGATGTGAAAAAATACGATATAGATATTTTTGTTATGGGAGATGATTGGAAAGAGGAATTTGACTTTCTGAAATCTCAGTGTGAAGTGGTATATCTTCCTAGAACCAAAGGAATTTCAACAAGTAAAATAAAGGTAGATCTCAAGAAATAAAAAAAAAATTAAAAATCTGAAAAATATTTCAAAAAAAGTGTTGACGAGTTTCTGATATTATGATATTATCTATTTTGTCCACGACGAAAAGCGTGAACGAAACAAAAAGGACATTAACAACAGAATAGAGAAGTAATCTAATAAATCTTTGAACTAAATTAGTTCAGAAAATTCTCAGTAATGAGACGTCACCCAAGACAGTGACGTAAAA
>JBOFCM010000039.1:0-4538 GCA_051646055.1 Fusobacteriaceae bacterium | reverse complement strand
ATGCATAGTAATCTATATCTCTTATCGCAGTGGAAGAAAGCCCAATCTCTTTTGCCAGAAGCTCAGAATATTTGGCTACCCTGACTATATGCTGTCCTGTATCCTCATCGTTAAATGAGCTTGCCATTTCAAAACTAGAAATCATGGCTTTGTTAAGTTTTTCAGCCTTGTTTTTATGCTCTATATTATTTTTAAGAAAGAGCAGTATAATTCCTATAATAGCCATGAAAAAAGCTGCCAGAGAACCCAGATGATAGTAATTTATCTTAATAAGTTTTGGAGAAACAAGGAGATCTTTCAGCTGGCTGTATTCTGATACATCTTTGGGGAATATCTGTAAAAATAGAGTGTAAAGAATTCTATTTTCCTCATCAAAGGTAAAAGCCAGGGAATTCTGGGATTTTTCTAGGAACCCGAGAATTTTTATCTCATCACCTAGATACATATTTTCAATTTTTGAATCTAAAAAGATAAAATCTCCTATGACATAGTCCATTTCATCTGCCTTCAAAGCCTTTATAGCATCTTCAAAATTTGGATAGGGAATAAAATCTACACCTTCCTTTAAAGGAATATTCTGAGTATATTTATTGGAAATATATGCTACTCTTTTTCCCCTCAAATCACCGTAATTTTTCACATATTTAGTCCCATTTTTTCCTGCAACTACAACATCTCTATTGTAATAAGGTATGTTCAGTGGACTATTTCTGGCAGTATCCATGGCACGGATATGTTTTTTTTCAGGAGAACTGCTTTTTACTATTTCGATAGGAATACCTATACTGGTGCTGATGCTATCTAGAAGAGTAGGGATATATCCGTAAAATTTTCCAGATTTTATATAATAGAGAGGAAGATAATCTTCTCCATCTAGAAGCTCCACCGTGATTTTACTGTATTTTTTTCTGACCTCTTGAAGAATAGGGTTGTCTTTCAGCATCTGGGTATTATAGAGTGTTTTATGTTTTATAAAACTTTCCTTAAACTGATTTCGGTGGAAGACAGCCAGAGTTTTCGAAAGAAAGCTATAAAGTTCAGGGTATTTCCTATTTACAGCCAGACTATAATATAGATCTGAGAGCCTCTCCACAAGGTCAATCTCAACATCTTTATACAAAAAATCTTTAGATTTTCCCAAGAGGAGGTCTATCTCTCCGCTTTTAAGCTTCTCTATTCCCTCTTCATAGCTGGAAAGCATAGTTTTTCTGTATTGATAAGGGGAATACTTAAAAAAATAGTTGTTGGCTTCAGATGTATTCTCCACCATTCCCAGTTTTTTTATGGAACTCTTCTCTTTAGAAAAATCTCTGTCCGACATTTTTCCCAGAATTATGGAGGTCTTTGCCTCAAGATTCAGATATTTGTAAATTTTTTCCCGATTATAGTTTCTATTAGCATTATAGGCTAAGACAGCCTCTCCAGAATTAATTTTTTCGCTGTTATAGCTATTTCCCTTTTGAATAAGATCAAATTGTAATCCATATTCTCTCTCCAGCCACTGGATATACTCATAATAGACTCCAGCTGTATCTCCCTTGGGAGTTTTGTAAAGATAGACAGATTCGTTATCAGGGAGGAGAAGAGGTATTTTTTTATTCTTCTGCTCCTTTAGCCAGCTTGTTTCTGATGGAGATAGTGTTATTTTTTCTGATTTTTTTCCCCGATTATCGAAAGCGAAAATTCCTACAAAAAATATTAAAATGATTGCTGATAAAATCAACCAACTTTTTTTTATTCTCATAAATTTCTCCAATTTTTTATGTTTTTGATAAAGATTATTATATCATAAATGCTTTTATTTTTGAATTTTTTATATATAAATTACAAAAATGAATCCCTATTAAATAAAGGATGTTTTTGAAGAAAACTAGTCTAACATTAACATCTTATATTTGATTATTTTTACTAAAATTAAGGGAGAGATTAATGTATTCTTTTTTTTATTCGGAGGAAAGTCACTTTTTCTTTTATATTAATTTGTTGAAACGTCTCTTCTAGAGAAGAGATTATCCCCTTAAATCCCATAATACTGTCTTATAGAGCAGAATTACAAGACAAACATTTTCACCATATTTTATACCCTAATTTCTCAAAATTGCAACACTGGGAAATCCCGTATTTATTGGTCTGAGAGCACAGCTTTTTCTGTGTTAAATTTCTGACCAGATATCCAATCTTCAAAGTCCCGTATCCATTGGCTTTGCAGGGATTTTCATCCGAAAAAGCGACCTCGCAAAATGCCCTAGAATGAATTCCCGGGTACAGATACAAGGGTGAAATTTTGACATGCATTATACGTGGTTTTAGAGGGTCAGATTTCATCCTTTTACTTTCTTTTAAATTTTTTAATTTTTTAGAGAGATTAGGAACCGATTCTATCATATATTCTATTTCAAGAGCTTTTTTTCTACAAAATATAGATATTTCTTCTTCTTTATCATCTATTTTCATAGGGATATTGGTGTATCTTTTAAAATCTTAATTTTTTCAAATGCCTAAAGTCTTTTTTGAAACAATCGAGATTATTGCCACGATTTGATTATCTCATTTATATTTTTTTGTATAAATTCCTCTGTCACAAATTCCTGAGCCAAAGCAGCTTTAGCTACCAGAAGTTTAAGCTCTAAAATTTCATCTTCATCCAAATCATAAATCATAAGCAGTGCCTCGATATTTTCATTGAGAACCCGTCTTATCTCTTTTTTATCCAAAGTTTTCATCTCAACTTTTTTAGATATTTTTTTCTTTTCTTCAACTATTATAGCAGGTTCTATCTCTTTTTTATCCTCTTTCACTTCCTGGAAATATTCTATTTTTATCAGATATTCACATGTTAGTCCCCATTTCATCTTATTGAAAAAACTCTGAAGAGTTTTTCTGATTCCAGGAGTTTCTCCCTGAGAAATATAATCTTCTCTAGCCAGATTTTCTAGCTCCTCCTGTTTTTCAGGAGAAAGTCTGTGGAAGAGCTCTTTTGTTTTGTCTTTAAGCTGCTGCTTAAATTCTTTTTCTACTTCCAACTCCAATTCCTGCTGCTGGACTTCCTGAATCTGCTTCTGCTTCTCCTTTACCTTTTCCTCTTCCTGTAGGATGTTTTGCTGAAACTCTTCGTACCATCTGTTTTCAAGAGTATCTGTGAAATATTTTCCATAACTCTTTTTAGCATTTTTATTTGTATATAGTATAGCCATCTTTATCTCTTCAAAGGAGTTTTTCTCCAGGAATTTTTCTATTTTTCTCCTCATGGTAGAAAGTTTTTTTCCCTTTTCATCCAGGAGATTAAAAAGTTCATCTACCGAGTTATCAGAAAGGGTATCAGAAATTTTTCCAATGTCCTCATTTTCCCCTATCTTCTTCTCCTTCTCCGGCATATATTCAATGTGCTCAATGCTTGTATCATATTCATCGTGATAAGAGTTTTCTCCTTTTCCCAAAGAAAAATTATTTCTCTTTTCATTGTGAACCTCATCAAATTTTATCTCAAAGTAGGATTTTTCATTGGTAATTTTCTTTCCATCCACACTATTTATAAATTCATAGCCCATTAAAAGATTTTTTTCTCTAAGATCTTCCAGGGCTTTTTTTATGATTATAATGGTCTTGGAGTACGTACTAGGTGTCCAGGAAAGAGGTATTTTTGTGGCTATATTTTTAGCAGAAACCTTTAGAAAAAGTTTTCCGTTTCTCCATTTTGTGAGCTTTATCCACAAATTTCTCGTAACTGCATTTTCAAGACTCATGAGATCCTGTTTGCTAAAATATATAAATATTTTGTTTAATATATTATTTTTTATAAAATTTGACAGCTCTATTCTAATAATCTCTTTTTTATTGTTGGTAAACAGATTTTTTTCAAATTCACTGCTTGTTTTATCAAAAGTTATAAAAGTGATGTTTAGAAGTTTTTTCAGCTCATTAAAACTTACTTTTTGATGCTCTCCATCCATCTTAGTATAAAAAGAGTTCTGAAATTCATAGTGAGTTTCTCTCAGTATTTCAAGCCCCTTTTTAACAGATTGCCTCTCTCGACCAGAATAAATAAGTCCCATCTCTTTTATTATTTCGTAATAGTCTGTGTAACAATGCTCGCTTTGAAGAAAATTGTTCTTTTGTAATATTTTAAGAAGAGCATAAAATATTTTTTCCTCTTTTTCTCCAGGAATAGGCAGATTATATCCAGGCTTAACCTGAAGATAAGAACTTTTATCCCTATTAAAATTATAGATTATAGAAGTATTCTTTTTTATTTTGCTGTTTTTATTAAAAAAAGGCATCTCTATCAGATTCATCTCCAGATGAACAAGATCATTTTCCTCATAAGAGTAATCATACTCTATTGTTTGAGTAGAGATAGTTATTGTTTCGACACTGTTGTTACTATTTTTCCTTACCGGCTTTTTCATATTCAACCCCTAAATAACTTTTGAGTATATACTTTGAGAATGTTGAAAATATAAAAAAAATATTCTCAAAACACCCACTTATATTTTTTTCATCTTCCTCTAACTAAGATTTTATTTTACAAAAAACAATTG
>JBOFCM010000038.1:0-46536 GCA_051646055.1 Fusobacteriaceae bacterium | reverse complement strand
GTGGAGAGGATAAGTTAATATATCTTTCTTCTGATCCGATAACAGGTGCAACTAATTCATTGGGAAAGCTTGCTATCCATATAAATGCCAATGATATAGCAACTAGTGGAACAGAACCTCTGGGGGTTATGTTGACAATACTGGCTCCAGAAAATACTAAAAAATGGGAACTAGAAAATATAATTCTAGAGGCTCAGGCTGAGTGTGATAGGATGAATATGTCCATTTTGGGAGGTCATACAGAGATAACAGGAGCTGTGAATAGAATAATTGTATCTGTAACTGCTATAGGAATAGGAGAGAGAAAGGATATAGAGGGAAGAGGCAAAGCCAAAGCAGGGGATCTCCTATTAATTACCAAAGGAATAGGAATAGAAGGAACAGGAATAATAGCTTCTGAAAAGGAGAAAGAACTCCTCTTTCACTTTGGAAAAGATTTTGTAGAGGAAGCTAAAAGTTTTTTAGACAGAACAAGTGTAGTAAAAGAGGGAAAGCTTTTGGGGAAATTTGCAAAAGGGATGCATGATGTGACTGAAGGGGGAATTTTAGGCGCAGTTTGGGAAATGGGAGAACTTTTTAACCTGGGAGTGGAACTGGATATAAAAGATGAAATGATTTCAGAGTCCACAAAAAAAATCTGCAAATTTTACGAAATAGATTCCTTAAAACTTATCTCCAGCGGGACAATGCTCATATGTATAGAAAAATCTCAGAAAGAGCAGATTGCAGAACTTCTTCAAAAGTACTGTATAGAATTTTATTTTATAGGAGAATTTACGGAAAATAAGGAAAGGAAATACAAATTTAACGGTGAAATAAAAGATATGGAGGAACCTGAAAGCGACGAGCTCTACAGAGTGATTTAAGATAAAATTTAAAAGGAAGGTAAAGTTTTGAATATAAAACTTAAAATTATTGAGGTACTCAGAGAGTATAGAAAAGGTAAATATTCCAATATAATTTTGGGAGAGTATCTGAAAAAAAATAGTTTCAGCAGAGGAGAGAAGGCATTCCTAACTGAGGTTTTCTATGGAATAATCAGAAATGAGATATTTCTCGATTATATGATAGACAAAAGGGTTAAATCCATAAAAAAAGATTGGATGAGAGAGCTTCTAAGAATATCCTTTTACCAGCTAACTTTTATGAATAGCGATGACAAGGGTGTAGTATGGGAAGGAGCAGAACTTGCCAAGAAAAAATATGGTGTTCCTATGGGAAAATTCGTAAACGGAGTTTTGAGAGCTTATCAGAGAGATAAAGATAGTGATATAGCCGAACTGAAATCAGAAGGAAAATTGGATATTCTCTATTCGTGTCCTAAATGGTTCTACGATATTGTAGAGAAAAAATATGGAATGGAAAGCGAAAAGTTTCTGTTATCCATAAAAAAAGTTCCTTACATCAGCTTCAGAATAAATAGACTGAAGTATTCTGAAGAGGAGTTTTTAGAGCTTCTGAAAAAAGAGGGGATAAATATAGTAAAACAGGTGGATACAGTTTACTATCTAGATTCAGGAATCCTTATAAATAGTGAGGAATTTAGAGAGGGAAAAATTACGGTTCAAGATGCCGCTTCATATCTTTCAGGAAAGATTTTGAATCCTAAATCCGGAGATGAGGTGGTAGACTCATGCAGTGCACCTGGAGGAAAAGCCATGGTTATGGCTGAACTTATGGAGAACCATGGGGAGATACTTGCCTTTGATATCCATTCCCATAAACTTAAACTTATAGAAGAAAATGCAGAGAAACTAGGTGTGACTATTGTTAAACCGATAAAAATGGATGCCAGAAAACTTGTGTTTCAGGGAAAGAAATTTGATAAAATTCTGGTAGACGCACCATGCTCAGGTTACGGAGTGCTGAGAAAGAAACCCGAAGCTCTCTATAATAAAAATATGGAAAATATAGAGGAATTGGCAAATCTTCAGTACGAGATACTGACTTCAGCAGCAGAAGTGCTTAAGGTGGGAGGCGAGATGGTTTATAGTACTTGTACCATAACAGATGAGGAAAACTATCTCAACGCAAAAAAATTCCTACTGAATCATAAAAATTTCAGTGTAATGGAGATGGAAATTCCAAAAAATATTTCGGGGGAACTGGATGACATAGGAGGATTCCAGATTGATTATAAAGAGGAGATAGTAGATAGTTTCTATATTATAAAATTCAGAAAAAACAGCTAGGAGAGTGAGTATATGTTAGAAGAGTTAATTGAAGCTAACGGATATATAAAAAGTAAAATTCAGGAAAAAAATCAGCTTATTCTAGAGATGGAAAAATATGCTGAGGAACATAATGTTCCTATAATTTCAAAGGAGGTAGCAGCGTACCTTCAGTTTATAATTAGAGAGAGAAAGCCTAAACATGTTTTAGAAGTGGGAACAGCTATAGGATATTCTGGAATCGTAATGGGAATGGAGATGGATAGGGATGCTACAATAACTACCATAGAGATTGATCCTGTACGTATGGAAATAGCTAAAGAAAATTTCCTGAAATCCAAGTTAAAAATGGAGGACATTCACCTTATTCTGGGAGATGCAGGTGAGGTAATACCTAAACTCAATGAGGAAACTTATGATTTTGTATTTATAGATGCAGCTAAGGGGCAGTATAAAAAATTCTTTGATGACTCCTATGCGAGACTGGAAGAGGGAGGGATGGTATTTATAGATAATATCATGTTTAGAGGTTATCTGTATAAGGAATACCCTTCTAAATTTAAGACCATAGTGAGAAAGTTAGATGAATTTATAACTTACCTATATGAGAATCATAATTTTGTACTTCTTCCTTTTGGTGACGGAATTGGACTAGTTATTAAGGGTGAGAAAAAATAAATAAGCATAAAAAAAGAGCAATATTTCAATACTGCTCTTTTTTTTGAAAAAAATAAATATCAAGAATAAAGTATTATTTTTTATTTTTTATTTTTTGCAATTTTATCTCTTCTCCGAAAATATTTTCAAATTTTATTTTGTTGATTTTGATTATATCACGAAGTATTTTTGCATCTTCTTCATCTGCAAAGGAGATTACTTTTCCATTTTTATTGGCTCTTCCTGTTCTTCCGCTCCTATGAGTAAAAGCTTCTGCAGTTCTGGGAAGGTCGTAATTTATAACATGGGTAACCTGTGGAATATCAAGTCCTCTGGCAGCGATATCTGTTGCAACTAGAACTTTAAATTTAGAATTTCTGAATCCTTCTAAAGCCTTGTCTCTTTGAGCTTGAGAGAGGTTGCCCTGAAAATTTACAGCCCTATGTCCTTTACCTGTCAGGGCTATACTCAGATTTTTAGCTTTATTTTTGCTGTTCATAAATATGATAACTGATTCCAACTCTTTATTTTGGAGAATTTCAAATATTTTGTTTTTTTTATGCATAGTTTCTATATGGTATAGAGTGTGCTCGATAAGTTTTACAGGGTCTTTATATTCAACTTCTATAATTTCAGGATTTTTTAAAACTTTTGATGCAAAAGTTTTTATTTCTGAAGGCATAGTTGCAGAGAAAAATAGTGTCTGTTTATTTTTTGGAGTCTGAGCAACAATTTTTTCAATATCTTCTAAAAAGCCCATATCCAGCATATGATCAGCTTCATCTAAAACAAGAATCTCCAATTTGGAAAGAGAGAGCTGTTTCTGATTGATTAGGTCCAATATTCTTCCTGGACATCCCACAATAATATCGGCACCTCTACGGATAGAATTTATCTGTGTATTAGCTGAAACACCACCGTAAATAGCCACACTTTTTAGCTTAGTAAGCTCTCCGAGCTGTTTTACAGTATTGTTTATCTGTTCAGCAAGTTCCCTTGTGGGAGCCAAAATAAGGGCACGAACTCCTTTTGATTTTGTTTCCATAAGTCTCTGAAGGATAGGAATGACAAAAGCTGCTGTTTTACCTGTTCCTGTCTTAGCGAGTCCAAGAATATCTTTCTTAATCAATATAGCAGGGATGGCTTGTTCTTGGATATGAGTTGCAGACTTATAGCCAACATTCTCTACGTTTTTTAATATCTGTTTATTTAAGTTAAAGTTAGTAAAATTCATTTTTCTCCAATATATAATTTTTTTGTGATATCCTATAATTATATCACACTTATTGTAAAGAACATATAAAATAAAATCTAGAAGAGACGTATTTTTTGGAATGAAAATTAGAATATAGATAGAAAAAAGGAGGAATAATGACAGATTCACATTTGCATTTGGATGGATTGGATCAAAAAGAGATACAGCTAGGAATAGAAAAAGGAATTGTTATGTGGGGAACATCCTCAGATTATGCAAGTGCTCTTCTAAATTTAAAATATAAGAGGGAATATAAAAATAATATTAAAATATTTGTGGGAATACACCCAGAAGATCCTCGTAATTTTCAGGACTGTGAAAAAGTTTTGAAATTTTTAGATGATATGAAAGAAGAGATTGACGGAATTGGTGAAATTGGGATTCCAAATTTTTTTCTGGATAGATTTGATAAAAATCAACTTGAAGATACCATGAAAATTTTAGAAAAATTTATAGAGAAAGCCAGTTATCTGGATAAACCTATCATACTACACATTGTAGGAAAAGATATATACAGAGTCCTTCCTCTTTTAGACAGGTATGGAATAAAAAAAGCTATGTTCCACTGGTATATAGGAGAAAAAAAGGAAATTCAAGAAATAGAAAAAAGAGGATATTTTATCTCTGTCAATATAGCGGTAAGGGAGGATGAGAATTACAGAGAGTATGTAAAAACCATTCCATTGAAAAATATTCTACTGGAAACAGATGCTCCCTACGGATATGAAAAATCCACATCTCCCTTGGAAATACTTCAAATGGATGAAGAACTGGGTAAAATATTCAATGTTTCTAAAGATAAAATAAAAATAATTTTAAAAGAGAATGAAAAGAATTTCATGAGGTAAAAAAAAGAAGAAAGAGTTCTCAAATGGGAACTCTTTCTTCTTTCTAAGAAATGGATAGGCTTAGATATTTTATCATGGAGATGGGTTGTTTTATTGGGGTATTCAAAAAAATATAGAAATCATAGCCATCTTTAAAGCTTTCCGATTTTTCAGAGTAGAATTCCAGTTTTTCAGAGAGTTCCTCTTCGGTTATTATTAAAATTTTACCCTTTTTGGAAAAATAATAAAGAGCGATAGTGAGAAGGAGATTTTCCAATTCAGCACTATTTTTTTTCAGCTCCCCATCAAAGTTTATTCTGTCTTTAAAGAGAGTTCTGAGTATATTCTTTTGTCTAGGAGTATACTCCTCTTTTCCTATAAGAAACTCCTTAATCTCTATAAAAAGCTGGGAATCTTTTATAGCGTAGGTTTTAAAGTTATAATCTCTGTATATTTCCAAGAAAATATTGAAATTTTCAGTGGTTTCTTTTATTTTTGAAATCTTAGCACAAAAATTTTCATTGAATTTGGATGAATATTTTTTTAAAAGAGCAGAAACATTGGAGTCAAGATAACCTAAAGTTTCCCTATTCTGATAAACTATTCCTAGGTTTTCTGAAAATTTTATTTTACAATGCTCCCCTTGGGGATTTTTTTTTGAGTAGATAACAGTTTTTATTGGGAATTGAACTGAAGCTATTTCCTCTTCCAGGGAAAGTTCCTGAGGATTATAGTTTCTGTTTTCCTGGGAAAATTTTATATCTTCTATATAGACTTTATATTGAAGTCTCTCTCTGAAAGATTCCATCTTCATTTTGAAGGCAATGTCAATGACATTTCCTCTATTTTTTTCTAGAACCTCCAGAAGGTCACCGCTGTTCCACCAGATACAATTCTTAATCTCTATTCCATTTTTTACAAGGGTAAGAGAGATATGGTTTAAATCTTTTCCGATTACTCTTATATCTGAAATTGTACACTCTCTCATGGAGAATAGAGGAGTGGGATTATCAAAGCCATAGGGCTCAAGCTTTTTCAGATTTTCCATAAGATTGAAACCTATCTTATAGGCTGAGATATCTTCAGCAATTTTTATAGGTTTCAGAGTATCCTCTTCATTTAGGACAGAATGACAGTACTGATTGAATTCATTATAAAATTTATCCAGATTTTCAAGAGCTATAGAGAAACCAGCAGCTCCATGGTGGCCTCCAAACTTGAGAAGATAGTGGGAAAATTTAGTCAGCCCCTCAATCATATTGAAGGCCTCTGTACTACGACAAGAACCTTTTGCAGTGCCATTCTCCTCATCAATCTCCATGATTATGGTAGGTTTATAGTATCTGTCCAAAATTTTAGAAGCTACAATTCCTATAACTCCGTGATGAAACTCTTTGTCTGCAACAAGAATCAGGGAATTTTCGTCCAATTTTTTCCTCTCGATAGAACTTATAACTTTTTCTAGTATGTCCTCCTGAATCTCTTTACGTTTCTGATTGTTAGCAACAAGTTCATCTATCATCTTGCTATACTGAGAATTATCCTTGGAAATGAGCATTTCTACTGAATTTTTGGCATCTTCCAGACGCCCTGCAGCATTAAAAACAGGGGCAATTACAAATCCGATATCGTAGGGAGAATATGTTCTTGTTTCATGGTCCTGGAAAAAAAGTTTTCTGAGAAGAGCACGAAGTCCTTCTGACTTACTCACTTTCAATCTCTCTAAGCCGTATTTTACGAAGATTCGATTATCTCCCCTCAAGGATACTATATCTGCCACGGTTCCTATGGCCACAATGTCCAGATAGTTAAAAATTTCATTTTTTATTCCAAGTTTTATATAAAGCCCCATAAGAAGCATAAAGGCAGTCCCCACTCCTGCCAAGTATTTGAAGGGATAGGTGTTATCTTCTCTCTTGGGATTTATAACTGCAAAAGCCGGAGGCAGAATCCCTTCGATGATATCGTGATGATCTGTAATTATCATATCGATTCCCAAACTTTTTCCATGCTGAATCTCTTTATGTGATGTGATGCCACAATCTACAGTGATGACTATACTCCCCTCTTGAGAGGCTATATAGTCAAGGGCATCACAGTTGAGGCCATACCCTTCATCCCTCAGTGGAATGTAGTAACGTACATGGGCTCCTATGGCTGAAAGGGCCAGGTAACAAAGGGATGTAGATGTAATACCATCTACATCATAATCTCCATAAATCCATATAGTTTCATTTTTTTTAATTGCCTCTAAAATTCTTGTTACAGCGATATCCACATGGGTCAGGCCGAAAGGGTCCCCTATATTTTCTAAAGAGGGATTCAGGAATTTTTTTATCTCTTCACTCTCTGTAATACCTCTCCCGGCCAAAATTTTAATTATATCATAGTTTATCTCTTTGGAATTTTTCAGGGGAGAAGAGCCCCCTTTGTATATCCAGTTGCTATTTCTCATAAGTTTTTTCTCCTAATAAAGTAGTTTATAATATATATAGGTAAATATTAGATTGTTTAAAGATTCTCTGAGAAGAGGGTCTTTGATGGAATAGAGATAGAAATCCTCTCCCTCAAAATGTAGGGAATTCAATATTTCCTCACCATAGGAGTATTCTATAAGAGCTTTGATTTTATTGTTTCCATGTTTGGCAAGGAGTTTTTTTAGTTTTGAAGCTCCAATATGAATATTTATTTCAGGTATAAAAAGTTCCTCAAAGGAATATTTAGAATTTTTTCCTTCCCAGTCATCATAATTTATCTGCATAAGTCCCAGCTTCCTGTCAGTATTGATAAAAGCAGAATCATAACTACTTCCTGAAAGTATAAGTGTATAGAGCAGCTCTTCGGGGATATCATATTTTTTTACAGCACTTTCCACGTACTCTTTATGATATTTAGGGTAGAGAAGCCGAGTGAGATTCTTATACTGGAAAAAAATTTTTTTGTGGAAAAGTGAGTTTTCGTAAGCGGCTCTATAGAACTTTCCGATTTCATAAAGTTCAGTTACCAGATAATTTTTAGCCAGGGAGTCTCTGATTAAAAGCCGATTATTTTCCAGTGCCAGTCTCAAAAGCTCCGCATCTTCAAGCAGAGCAATTTTTTCCAATTTTTTCACCTCTATATTATTTTTCAGAGTCTGATTATTTGTATCAAAGGTACCCATTTTACTTAGGATAAAATGGGCTATTTTTATATTTTTCTTAACTAAACTTTCGTTGTAAAAATCTTCCATAGCTGTTTGGTTTTTGGGATCTATGTTGCTTGCCATATAGAAAAAAGTATTGGAATTATTGGAGAAGGGATATTTTTTT
Source organism: Fusobacteriaceae bacterium (assembly GCA_051646055.1). Taxonomy (GTDB): domain Bacteria; phylum Fusobacteriota; class Fusobacteriia; order Fusobacteriales; family Fusobacteriaceae; genus JAGNZR01. Next base: position 38,318 of record JBOFCM010000038.1, on the reverse strand, counting down.
AGGAATTCTTTCCCCTTATTTAGTGCAATCTCCCTGTTGCCCAGGTTAAAATATCCGTCAATGAGAAGATTCTCCTCTGTTTTTGAAAGAACCATCCCTTCTTCTAAAGTTTTTACCAAGTTTTTATAGTCCCCCAGAGAGGAATAGATAAGTGCAATAAGCTCTCTAGCAGGTCTACTGTGATAATTTTTATTATATTTAAAGTGAAGGGCCTCAGCTTTTTCCAAATTAAATATGGCTAGAGCATAATCTTTTTTTAATAGGAATCCCTGACCTCTGAAATAAAAAATTTCAGGGAACTGTTGATGTTTGATTGCTTCGTCTGAAATTTCTAGGAGCTCATCTGCTTTTTTTTGTAAAAATAGAGAGTTTAGATATGCCACAAGGAACTCTTTTTTATCGGGATATCTCTGATAAAGATAGGAATAAATTATCTCCTGCTTTCCATAAAGTTTTTTTGAAAAGAAATATTTTCCTATGCTAGAAAGTTCATCTTGAGAAAAAACATCTAATTTGGAGAAATCATCAGAGTATTTTATATTATAAAGAATCTGAAGTTTTTCTTCGGTAGATTTGAGCACATCAAAGGCGAACTCTTCATACTCCTGATTTTTTGGAGAGAACTCTCCGCTTATAAGTTTAAGAAGGTATGGTTTGCTTTTTTCTAATCCTTCTAGCTCTAGAGTATAAAGGGCTAGATAATAGTTTCTTTCGTGGAAAAAAAAGTTTTTTCCTGAATAATTTTTAGGGGTATAGACCGCCTGATCCATATAATTCAGACCTTTCTCTATCTCCCCATTTTCAAAGAGGGATAGAGCGAAATAATATTTGTAATAATTGCTTTTGACAATGGGAGAACTCTTGAAACTATCTTGAAGAGAACGAAATTTTAGTACTGAAGTATTAAAATCTCCCTTTTTAAAATCTTTTTTTGCATCATTAAAAAGCAGATAGTCGTCGATTGAAGAGGAATAAACTAGGGTGAAAAAGGTAAAAAACAGTACGTTAACTAAGAATTTTATCATTTTATAATAGCCTCTCTAATTTTAATCTTGATTTAAAGTCAGATATATGGTAAATTTTAAAATTGTTGAAATATTTTTTACTATATAATTAAATTATAACATCTACCCACCAAAAAATAAAAAAAAATTTACTTTATAAAATTTTTTTTATTTTATATAAAAATCAGCTTTGCAACTTTTCAAAAATGGTGTAAAATTCAGAGTGATATATTATGCTATTGAAAAAATTAGGGAGTTGTCCATGGGAATAATAAAAATACTAGATGAATCAGTATCCAATATAATAGCTGCAGGAGAGGTGGTAGAAAACCCCACAGCCATGCTAAAAGAACTCCTTGAAAACTCTTTAGATGCTGAAAGCACTCAGATAAGAATAGAGGTAAAAAAGGGAGGAAGAGAGCTCCTTATTTCAGATAACGGAAAGGGAATGGGAAGAGAGGATCTTCTGATCTGTGTAGAGAGACATGCTACAAGTAAAATCTCAAAAAAAGAAGATCTGTTCAATCTGGCATCCTACGGATTCCGAGGTGAGGCATTGGCTTCCATATGTGCAGTTTCCAAGGTGAGAGTGACTTCAAAAACTGAAGAATCCCTTCTAGGAAACAGTATAACGGTAAGTGCAGGAAAGATAACATCCTTGAAAGAAATGGAAAAAGAGAGAGGAACCCAGATAGAAATTGATGAACTTTTTTTTAATACTCCTGCCAGACTTAAATTTTTAAGGAAAAATGTGACAGAGTATGCCAATATGAAAGAGATTGTTATCCAGGAGGCACTGGCCAATCCCCAGGTTTCCATAACTCTCCTAATAGAGGGAAGAGAGAGTGTGAGGAGTTCCGGAAACGGAATAGAAAATGCTATTGTGGAGATTTTTGGGAGAAACACATTAAAAAATCTTATAAAAACTGATATGGGATATATTGGGAATACATCTCTTACACGTTCCACAAAGGATTCCATATTCACCTTTGTGAACGGAAGAATAGTAAAATCCAGGATTGTTGAGAATGCGGTCATGGATAGCTACTATACCAAGCTAAGTAAGGGACGTTATCCCTTTGCTATAATTTTTCTGCAAATAGACCCTGGTGAGGTGGATGTCAATGTTCATCCTTCTAAAAAAATAGTCAAATTTTCAGACGATAGACAGATATATGAAAAGGTGAAGAGGAGTATAGATGAAAAAATCTCAGGAACAGATATTCTTACTGGCAGTCTAATAAAAAGTGAGGATTTTCTTCAGCAGGTAACTTCTCCTATAATAAAAAGAAACGTATCACCTTTAAAAGAAAGTTATAACATCACTCTGAATTTGGAGAAATTTGAAAAAATTTCAGAGGAGAAAGAGGAGCTGCCTAAAGTATTAGAAGTACCTAAAATAAGTCAGCCGCCTACGAGTAATGAGATTACTAAGGTACCTAGACAGACAGATTACAGGGAACCGAAAATTGAAGAAAAAAAAATTGAAGAAAATATAATCCGTGAGAAAATCATATCTGAAAAGGAGATTGTTCCTGAAAAAAAAATAGAAAAAGTACCGAACTACAGAATCATAGGGCAGTTTATGAATAGTTATATTCTTGTGGAGAAAGATAAGAATCTAGAAATTTATGATCAACACATAGTCCATGAGAGGATTCTTTATGAGGAACTGAAAAATGAGCTCAGAGAGAAAAAAATAAATAGTCAGCATCTTTTAGTGCCTAAAAGACTGAGGATAGATCCCAGAGAAAGAGATTTTATAGCTGCACAGCTCAAATATCTCGAGGAATTTGGATTTGATGTAGAGTTTTTTGATGACAGAGAGCTTCTGATAAGATCAGTACCGCTTTTTCAATTTAAAGAGGGAGCAGAAAATCTCTTTCAAGAGCTCCTTGAGGAGCTGAAAGGAGAAAGAGAGAGAGATCCCCGTGAGAAAATAATCATCTCCATGTCCTGCAGAGGAGCAATTAAAGCTGGTGAGATGCTGAAATATTCTGAAATGGAAAGTTTGGTGAAAAGACTTCATGAAATAGGGGAATATACCTGTCCTCATGGAAGGCCGATTATAATCAGGCTGGGGTTGGATGAAATTGAAAAAAAATTTAAGAGGAAATAAAAAAGATTCCGAGAAAATTAAGAGGAGAAACGTTTAGATGAATATAAATGTTATCTGTATAGGTAAGGTAAAGGAGAAATATATAAATGAGGGAATAAATGAGTTCCTGAAAAGAATGACTGCCTTCGGAAAAGTCCAAATTTTGGAATTGAAAGAGGATGGGAATGACAGTAACCGTGAAAGTTCTATAAAAAAAGAGACTGATGAGATTATAAAACTTCTTCAAAAACATAAGGGCTATACTATACTTCTAGATATAGGAGGAAAAAACTATAGTTCGGAAGAGATGGCGGAAGAGATAGAAAAGATAGGGGTAAGAGGAAACAGCACTATAAACTTTGTAATTGGAGGTTCATACGGTGTGGGAGACAACTTGAGAAGAATAGCTGATATGAGGCTAAGTTTTTCAAAAATGACCTTTCCTCATCAGTTGATGCGTCTTATTCTTCTAGAACAGATATACAGATGGTTTGGAATATTAAACAATATAAAGTATCATAAATAAAAATTTTTTAAAATCTATTGGGAGGTAAATTAAATGTACACATACGGTGAAACTTTTTATTATGAAATTGATGAGGAAAACTTAGAGATGCATGTTTTGGAGAATGTTGTTCTTGGAGACGAGGAATATATAGTTACCGAAGATTATGAAGGGAAAATTCATGTGTTTTTCTATGATGAGGATGAAGATGAGATTAACTACGTGACAGACAGAAGACACGCACAGGAAATTATCGAATACTGGAGAGATGAATATCTTATAGGTGCAGATATTGGTGACTATGATGATGATGAATATTATGACAGAGAAGATAAATTAGGAGATAGAGATTACTTTGACGACTATGACTATGAGAGCAGCGACGATGAATATTAATCTTATAATTGAGAGCTCAGATATACTAGAAGAAAAAAGCACGGAAAGGGTATTGGCGTTAAAAAAAATAGAAAACAACAGTACTTACTATGGCTACGAAAGTGGCATGGGGAGATGTGAATTCTTAATATCTGCAGATTCTTTGAAAATGAAGAGAACAGGGGAAGCTGACCTGGAACTGGAAATTTATGCTGATGGAGAAGGAAAAATGAAATATTCTACCATGGGTTTTCAGAAAGATTTTAGAATTAAAAATGCTCATATAAGTTTTTCCAGTGGAAATATAGCTTTTTCATATGATATAATGGAGGGAAATGAACTGATAAATACTCTTACAATAAAAATATGGGAGGAGCAATGAAAAAAAGAAAATTTACAGTGATACTTGCAATGCTTTTCGCTGCAGGATGTTCAAATCTCCAGATGGTGACAGAACAGTCTAGACAGGTACCTAATGTTCAGGATTTAAGATTCTCACCTGTTCAGACAGTATCACAGAATAGCGGAAGTTTTAATATGGAAACTGCCTTCAATCAGATAGAGGATATTAAACTTTCGGTGAGAGAGAGAAGAGAGAGAACCTATATACTGGATAGCAGAGACAGCACTTACGAGATATATGTAGGGGAGTATGTGAAACTTCCGTCAGCAGGTGTCACGAGATTTTCTTTGTTGGACACTGATAAAAGTTTGTATGACAGCAAAATAGCCGGTGGATATTATTATTTCAGAAGTATATATCAGGGGAACTACAACATAAGAGTTGATTTTCAGAATGGAACATCTAAGGTAATAAGAGTGGTAAATAAGATGAAATATAGATTTACTGAGGGAGAAACTTATGGTATAATTAGAGATACATATAATTCTGGACGTTACAAAGAGACTCTTGAACTTGCAGATCTTTATGCTATGGCATTCAGGGAAAATCCTAAAAATCTTGAATTAAGTTTTATGGTTTTGGATATCTATATGAACAATGGAAACTATTCTTACGCTAAAGAAAAACTTTCAGAACTGAAAAAAGAAAAAAATCTAGGTAGTAGAGATATTCTATCTCTTTTCAATTATGAATTATCTTTGAACCCTAATTACAATGTTGAAAATTTTTATCTAGAAAATAGCAGATATAGCAGAAATCTTGATTTTTCTATAAGAGAATATTTGAAAGAGAAAAGAGATCTGACTTCTCAAGAAGCTGTTTTTATGGGAGTAGAAACTCGTGAGAGGACAAATGAAGAGATAGTTGAAAATAAGAGAATTACCCCGGAAACTCAGGTTCAGAATGAAGCTCTTATACAGAGCGAAACTATTCTTCAAAATGAGATAAAGGGAAAAACTCCAGTTTCAAATAATAGTGGATCTGAAGGAAGAAAGCAGTACGAGAGTGGAAAAACTGCATATGAGAGAGGCAGATACAATGAGGCAACACTTCTTCTCAATCGTGCAGAAAGGTCTGGAATAAATGAAGAGGACATAAGCTATTATCTGGGAGATTCTTATTTTAAGATTGAAAATTACGATAAAGCCGTAGAAAACTATAAAAAATATTTCAAATCCTCAGAAGAGGGAATAAGAAAAGCTGAAAGTTATTACAACTGCGGTATAGCTTATGAAAAATTAGGGAAAAAAGAGGAAGCTCTTACTGCCTTTAGAAAAGTAATGGAACTTTTCCCAGGAACAAGCTGGGCTAGAAAAGCTAACATATATATAGTCAGATTAAAAAATTAAATAAAATTATAGAAAAAGGGGAAATCGATGGAAAGATACTTTGACAGAATTAAAGATGATCATATTTTAATGGACAAATGGAAAAAAGTAGAAGAGATAAGAAAAATGGGAATAGATCCATTTGGAAAAAAATACGATAAGGAAAATATGGTTAAAGATCTGCTGGGATCTAATCCTGAAGATGGAAAAGAGTTTAAAACAGCAGGAAGAATAATGTCATTCAGAGAGCAAGGAAAGGCTGTTTTCTTTCACCTTGAAGATCAAACAGGAAAAATACAGGTTTACATCAGACAGGATGAAATTGGAGAGGAGCTATTTTCTCTAATAAAATACGCAGCTGTGGGAGATATTGTTGGAGTAACTGGAAAGCTTTTTGTTACACAAAAGGGAGAGCTTACTCTGAGAGGAAATGGATTTACTCTACTCTCTACAAATATAAGACCACTACCTGAAAAATATCATGGACTTACAGATGTTGAAATCAGATACAGAAAAAGATATTTGGATCTGATAGTTAACAGAGATGTAAAAGAGACATTCCTAAAAAGAAACATGATAATGAATGAGCTTAGAAACTACCTAAATGAGAGAGCTTTCTTAGAAGTTGAAACTCCTATGATGCATTCAATTCTTGGTGGAGCAGCAGCAAGACCATTTATAACTCATCATAACGCACTGGATATGGAACTTTATCTGAGAATAGCTCCTGAGCTTTATCTAAAGAGACTTATCGTGGGAGGTTTTGACAGAGTTTACGAAGTAAATAGAAACTTCAGAAATGAGGGAGTTTCAACAAGACATAACCCAGAGTTCACTATGATGGAGCTGTATATGGCATATGCTGATTACATCGATATGATGAACCTGACAGAGGGACTTATATCCCATCTGGCTAAAAAAGTTCTGGGAACTACAACTGTAGAGTACAACGGGAAAACTCTCGTTCTTGAAAACTTCAAGAGAATTCATATGGTAGATCTTATCAAGGATATAACAGGAGTAAATTTCTGGGAGATCACAGATTTCAATGAGGCTAAAGAGGCCGCTAAAAATCACAATGTTCAAATCGCACCACATATGAACTCTATAGGTTATATCATCAATGAGTTCTTCGAACAGAAATGTGAAGAGCATGTAATCCAACCTACGTTTGTATACGGACATCCGGTTGAAATATCTCCTCTAGCTAAAGGAAATGATAAGGATTCTAGATTTACAGATAGATTCGAGCTGTTTATCGATGCAAGAGAGTATGGAAATGCCTTTACAGAGTTAAATGATCCAGCTGATCAGAGAAAGAGACTAGAAGATCAGGTTGAAGAGGTTATGAGAGGAAATGACGAGGCTATGCCAGTTATCGATGATGACTTTATAGAAGCTCTTGAGTATGCTCTTCCTCCAACAGGTGGACTAGGAATAGGAATAGATAGACTTGTTATGCTTCTTACAGGATCACCATCTATAAGAGATGTAATCCTTTTTCCACAGATGAAGAACAGAGACTAATCAAAATAAAAATCCCCCGGTCTCCCGGGGGATTGAATTTTATAGGAGGACTTTATGTTAGTTGAATTGCTTATAATTTTGGGAATAACTTACGGAGGAAATATACTGAAAGAGTTGCTGAATATTCCGATTCCAGGAGTTATAGTTGGTATGATGATACTTTTTATTTTTCTGAAAACCAAGATATTAAAGATAGAAAAAATAGAAAAAACAGGAGATTTCATACTTATGAATATGCTTATTCTCTTTCTTCCGGCTATGGTAAAAGTTATAGATTATATGGAAATATTAAAAGATGATTTTTTCAAAATTTTAATTTTGCTGATAGTTACAACAGTGATAGTTATGGGGACAACTGCTAAAGTTGTCCATTACCTTATTATATGGAAGGAGAAGAGATAGATGGAATTTATGTTTAATAATAAGTTGTTCGGAGTAGTATTTAGTATAGGGATGTTTCAGCTGGGAAAGTATATTCAGGAGAAAACTAAGCTCCCGATTTTTAACCCCATACTGGTAGCAGGAATAGGTATAATATTGACCCTTAAGATATTTGATATCCCTTTGGAATACTATAATCAGGGAAGTAGTATGATAGATTTTTTTCTGCCTCCTGCAACAGTTCTTCTGGCAATGCCTCTCTATAGACAGTTTGGACTTTTAAAAAAATACTGGTTGCCAGTGATAGTTGGAGGTTGTGCAGGATCATTGGTAGCAATTTTATCTATCTATTTTGGAGGTAAACTTCTAGGAATAGACCAAAAGTTAATTTTATCTTTTATTCCAAAATCTATAACAACTCCTTTTGGTATGGAGTTGAGCGAGATGATAGGAGGAATACCTTCTATCACAGTATTTTCAATAGTTATAACAGGAATAACGGGAAATGTTGTGGCAGTTTATCTCTATAAATTTCTAGGAGATCTTCACCCAATAGCAAAAGGTGTAGGAATAGGGGTTTCCAGTCATGCTGGGGGAACATCTAAGGCGATTGAGATGGGGGAGATAGAAGGAGCTATGAGTGCTCTGTCCATAGTGGTAGCAGGAATAATAACGATTTTTATGACACAGATACTAATCCCTTATCTGAAATAAGGACAAATAAAAAAAGACGGTTTCCCGTCTTTTTTTATTTGATGAAATAATTACAGCATCTCATTTTTTATAGTAGAAAGAGCAAACTGGTGCGCATCAATCATAGCTGAGCAGTGCTGGAATCTTGCTGCTCCTTCTGTGGAACAATTGAGCATAATAAGCTGCTGCTCCTCAATGTTTATTTGAAGTTCATCTAAAGTCAGTTTTCCTTCTTTATATTGGTCAAGCAGTGCATCATAAGTAGAATCAAAAACTGAGCTATAAAGATGCTCTTCCCATGTTAAAATATCCATATTCATTTACCACCTTTTCATTAAATATTACTATAAAAAAATATTATCATTTTTTACCGATAAAATCAAGAATAAAATCTGAAAGGGGAGTTTTTCTATTTTCCTGAAAGCAGAGATTTTTTGAGATTTTTGTCAGCAGGCTGAGCTCCTAGCCATATTCCGAAAAGTCCCGATTTGAAATCTTCTCCATCAATAGATAGGAGATCTTTTCCATTTTTGACAGCTGTAAGAGACCCCTCATGAGCTGAAAACTGAAATATATCTCCCTTTTTGATCTCTTCTCTAGAAAAAGCTGATGTAAACTCTTCTATTCTCGAGGATAATCTAGTCAGTTCTTCAGGAGAAACAGAGTTTTTGAACCCCTCGTCTACAGCTTCTTTCATCTCTTTACTTCCTACAAGTGCCGAAGTGATAATCAGTTCAATAATCATAGGTTCGCTGCTAGCTATGATTTTTTTTTCATTATCAGATTTTTTATCTAGATAAAGAGCGGCTACATATAGCTCGAAAAAGGCTTTTTTTCGTATTCCTGCTCCATTTAGCACTAGAGTATTTCCATGAAATTCTTTCGTGTCGGCAAGATTGATTCCTGCAACCTCTACTGCTAAAACTGAAATTGTCATAATGATACCCATTAAAATAGTGAAATATTTTTTCATAAAATCCTCCCTAAAATAAAATAACAGGCATATTATAACATTTGTAATTATAAAAGACAATCACTTTTAGCAGTATTTTTATGTTGTTTTTATTTTGCACTTAAAGCAGCCATGGTAATGTAGTTGTACGGCTGATTAAAGTGAGGAAGGAAGAATATATCCAAAAGTTTTAATTTATCAATTGTAACTTTTTCTTGAATAGCTAGAGAAAACATATGGATACCCATGGAAATATCCTGATTAGATGCCATCTGAGCTCCTAAAATTCTTCTTGAATCTAAATCATACACAATCTCAATTGTTACGTTGCTGTTATCATGTTCTATAAATCCTGGTTTTTGAAGATCTGAATAACTTGTTTTTGCTGCATTAAATCCTAAAGTTTTTGCTTTTTCAAAAGTAAGACCTGTAGAAACCATGTTGAATCCAAAAATTGAAATTCCGTTGGATCCTTGTACTCCCACAGTTTCAAGATGAGTTCCACAAACATTGTGAGCTGCAATAATTCCAGAACGTACTGCATTGGTAGCCAGAGCTATATAATTTGTTCCCTGGATAGAGTTGTCATATACAGTTGCACAATCTCCTATAGCATAAACGTCATCGATACTTGTCTTCTGGGTTTTGTCTACAAGGAAGGCACCGTTTTTGAAAAGTTCAAGATTATCTTTGCCAAGTCCGTTATTGGGCTTAAATCCAACAGCCATTATTACCATATCTGCCTTATAAGTTTTTTTATCGGTAACAACCTTTTCAACCTTAGCCTCTCCTTTTATTTCTAAAACTCTTTCTCCAAAATTAAGTTTGATTCCATTATCAGATAAGGTTTTTTCCATCATTACTCTAAATTCTTGGTCATAATAACCGTTAAGACAGCTGTCTCCAAGGTCAATAAGATCCACATTTTTTCCGCAACGTTTAAAGGCTTCAGCAAGTTCTACTCCGATATATCCTGCACCTACAACGACAACATCTTTCACATCTTCTCTTTTTAATTTTTCAATGACATCTTCAGCATGCTGAAACAGTTTAACGAACTGAACATTCTCAAGATCTTTACCTGGAATATTCATATCTATAGGGAGTGATCCTGATGCCAGGATGAGTTTATCATAATTTTCAGAAATAACCTCTCCAGTTTTTTTTCTTCCATGAACAATTTTTTTCTCGTAATCTATCTGGAAAACCTCAGTTTCCATATGAACTTTAGCTCCGTTGCACTCTAATTTTTCTTTTGAAGAATAAAAGAGTCCCTCAGAACCAGAAATCTGTTCTCCTATCCATAGGGCCATTCCGCATCCTAAAAAACTTATGTTTGAATTTTTATCAAAAACCACAACTTCCTGACCGCTATAATTGTTTAAAATTGTATTGACTGCTGCAGTACCTGCATGATTGGCACCTACTACTACTATTTTACTCATAATTTTCAACTCCCTTTAAAATATCTTTAATAGAATACCTATATATAAATATATACTATAAAATTTCAAAAAATGCAATACTTTTAAAAATGTAATCTTTATAAAAACTAAAAAATGGATAAAATAAATTTTAAAAAAGGAAAAAGTATAAATTTTTAGAATAAACTTTTATGTTCCAAAACAAATGAAAAATTTACTTTAGCATATATATTTAAAAAATCAATGAATATATAAAATAAATAAATAAGATATTTTATATTGACAAAATGTCTTAAAAAAGGTATCATCGATAATAGATGATAAATTAGTTGAAAATAAAGTTTTAAAACCTAGTTTTAAATAAATAAAAATGAAATGGGGGAAGAAAGTATGAACAACAAATTTAAAAGTTTAGCACTTGGAATTTCAGCTCTTACTCTTTTAGCTGCCTGTGGAGGATCTACAGGAGAAAAGAAAGCAGATGCACCAACAGAGACGAAAAAAGTATCAGCACCGGCTAAAGACAGACTGGTGGTAGCCCAAGGAGCAGATGCTAAAACTCTAGATCCACATGCAACAAATGACCAACCATCTTCAAGAGTATCGGCTCAGATTTATGACAGACTAGTGGAGCAGGATGAGAAAATGCAACCTCAACCTGGACTTGCTGAAAAATGGGAACAACCAGACCCAAGAACAACAGTGTTCCATCTTAGAAAAGGAGTTAAATTCCATAATGGAGAGGAGCTAAAAGCTTCAGACGTTAAATTTACTCTTGATAGAATGATGGCATCTCCAACTGTTGCTCACATAGCTGGATCTCTTGAAAAAGTTGAAGTAGTAGATGATTACACAGTTAAGTTAATTACAAAACAGCCTTTCGGTCCATTACTAAACCATCTTGCTCATACAGCTGCATCTATTTTAAATGAGAAAGCTGTGAAAGAGGGAGGAGATGCTTATGGACAGAAGCCGGTAGGAACAGGGCCATATATGATAAATACTTGGCAGGCTGGAGATTCAATAACTCTTAAAGCAAATCCAGACTATTATAAAGGAGCATCACCTATCCCAACGGTAGTATTCAGAAACATCCCAGAGGGAACAAATAGAACAATAGGACTTGAAACACAGGAAATAGATATTGCTTACGATATTGAGCCTATGGATAAAAAGAGAGTTGCAGACGATCAGGATCTTACTCTTATTGAAGAGCCGTCATTATCTATGGCTTACTTAGGATTTAATACTAATAAAAAGCCGTTCGATGATAAGAGAGTGAGACAGGCTATTGCCTATGGAATAGATGTTCAACCGATCATTGATACAGTTTACCAGGGAGCAGGAACTCCTGCAAACTCTCCAATAGGACCGCTAGTATTCGGATACTCAAAAGATGCTAAAGGTTATCCTCATGATATGGCTAAGGCTAAAGAACTAATGAAAGAATCTGGACATGAGAATGGATTCGATTTCAAAATCTGGACAAATGACTCTCCAGCAAGAAGAGATATAGCTACAATAGTTCAAGATCAGTTAAAACCTCTAGGAGTGAATGTTGCAATTGAAACTTTAGAGTGGGGAGCTTACCTGGATGGAACTGCAAGAGGAGATCATGATATGTTCATCTTAGGATGGGTTTCTGTAACAGGAGATGCAGACTATGGACTTTATGCATTGTTCCACTCATCAGCAAAAGGTGGAGCAGGAAACAGATCATTCTATTCTAATCCAGAAGTTGATGCTCTGTTAGATCAGGCTAGAGGTTCAACTGATAATAATGAGAGAGTTGGGCTTTATGACAAAGCTCAGAAAATGATTCAAGAAGATCTTCCTATTATAACTCTTGCTTATACAACTCAAAATGTTGGAGTTCAGAAAAATGTTATGAATTTCAAAATGAACCCAGCAGGACATCACAAAGTTTACGGAGTTTCATTCGAAGGCGGAGAATCAGGTAACTAATATTAAGAGAAATTTAAACCCAGAATAAAATCTGGGTTTTTTTTGTTGACAAAATATAAATAAAATAGTATATTCTATTTATTAATAGAACATTAAGTTCTTAAAAGATATTTTGGGGGGATAAAATGAATAAAAAATTCAAAAAAACACTGCTTGCAATGTCGACTCTTGTTTTGTTTGCAGCGTGTGGAGGTTCTTCAGATGAAAGTAAAACTGAAGGAAAAAAAGGGGAAGCTCAAAAGATAACAGCGAAGGAGAGATTAGTAATTGCACAGGGAGCAGATGCTAAAACTCTAGATCCTCATGCAACAAATGACCAACCATCGTCTAGAATTGCAGCACAAATTTATGACAGATTAATTGAACAGGATGAGAAGATGCAACCGCAACCTGGACTCGCTGAAAAATGGGAACAGCCAGACTCAAAAACAACAGTATTTCACTTAAGAAAAGGAGTTAAGTTTCATAATGGAGAGGAGTTAAAAGCCTCAGACGTAAAATTTACCTTAGACAGAATGATTGCGTCTCCAACTGTTACACATATAGCGGGAGCTATAGAAAAGGTGGAAATAATAGATGAATATACTGTAAGAGTAACGACGAAACAACCTTTCGGTCCACTGTTAAATCACCTAGCTCATACAGCAGCATCAATTATGAATGAAAAGGCCGTAAAAGAAGGTGGGGACGGGTACGGACAGAAACCAGTCGGAACTGGACCGTATATGATGAGTAACTGGCAGGCTGGAGATTCAATAACTCTGAAAGTTAATCCTGATTACTATAAAGGAGCATCACCAATCCCTACTGTAGTATTTAGAAGTATACCTGAGGGAACAAACAGAACAATAGGACTTGAAACACAGGAGATAGATATAGCTTATGATATTGAGCCTATGGACAAAAAAAGAGTAAAAGATGATAAGAGCCTAACTCTTATAGAAGAGCCTTCATTATCAATGGCTTATTTAGGGTTCAATACTAGAAAGAAGCCTTTTGACGATAAAAAAGTCAGAGAAGCTATTAGTTACGGAATAGATGTACTTCCGATTATAGAAACAGTTTATCAAGGAGCTGGAACACCTGCCAACTCTCCAATAGGACCTTTAGTATTCGGATACTCAAAGGATGCTAAATCATATCCTCATGATCAAGCAAAGGCAAAAGAACTGTTGAAAGAAACTGGAAATGAAAATCTTAAATTTAAACTTTGGACAAACGATAACCCAGCAAGAAGAGATATAGCTACAATAGTTCAGGATCAGCTGAAGCAGATTGGTGTAGATGTAATTATAGAAACTCTAGAGTGGGGAGCTTACCTGGATGGAACTGCAAGAGGAGATCATGATATGTTTATCTTCGGTTGGGTAACAGTAACAGGAGATGCAGACTATGGATTGTATGCTCTATTCCATTCGTCAGCTTTCGGAGGCGGAGGAAATAGATCCTTCTATGAAAATGAAGAGGTAGACCGTCTGCTAGATCAAGCTAGAACATCTACAAGTAATGAAGAAAGAATAAAAATTTATGATGAAGCACAGAAAAAAATTCAAGCTGATCTTCCAATTATCACAATGGCTTATACAACTCAAAATGTGGGAGTACAGAATAATGTTAAAAACTTCAAAATGAACCCAGCGGGCCACCATAAAATTTATGGAATTTCATTTGAAGGTGGAGAATCAAGTAACTAATATCAAAACAAAACTGAACCTGGAGTAAAATCTGGGTTTTTTTTGTTAAGTGATAAAATAAATAAAGATTTTAAGGCTGGAAAATTGTTCATTCTATTTTTTTGTGTTAGAATAAGGAAGAGATAAATTTATGGGGAGTGGTTTGTTATGAGAAAAAAATTTTTATTGGGATTATATCCCCTTATAGGTATATATGCTTTTGCTTTTTATTCCAATAATGTTGCAGAGCTTAACTCCAAAGTTGTAACAGATAAAGGAAAGCAGTATATGAGATTGGGAATACTTTCTTCTCTATTGGCAAGAGCAGGAACTACTAGAAGTACTCAGAATATAGAAATTTATGGAGGCAATGGAGAATTTTCAGGAGACAGTACGTATTCAGGATATGATACCAAATCAGCAGGATTTACCATAGGAACAACTAGTCAGTTCAGAATTTTAAAAACGGAAGAGATAGACAGCAGATGGATAACAGGAGTATCTTTGGGTTATATAAATTCAGATGTGGATTATAATGAGAGATCTAAAAAAGAAGATATAAGAACCCTGGGAATAAATGCCTATTTAGGATATTTTAGGAACAACTATTTTACAATGGGATATCTGGGGACGGGTATCAGCAGAGCTGAAATTTCAGGAAAGAGCCAGCATCGTGAAGATGTCAACTTCGGAATTGAAAGTGGAAAAATATTTCATTTAGGAGAGCGTCAATATATCTATCCCTATCTGGGACTAGATTTTAACGGTTATTTACTTTCTAACTATGAAATAGAAGATTATGAATATGAAAAAGGAGCCGAAGCCCAGGGAACAGCAGGTGGAGGAGTAACTTATTTTATAGACTATACAAAATATCTTTTTAAATTTAATGCCAGATGGTCTTCGCCTCTGAATGAAAATAAAAAATATGAAGTTATAGATTCTTCAGGAAACAAAATAAAACTTGAAAAATTTAATTTAGAGGGAGATACTCTATCCCTAAGTGCTATGGGAGGATATTATATAGCTGAAGATCTTCTTCTCAGTCTAGAAGTTCTAGGAGTATATGGAAAAGATTATAGGGAAACTGTGTATGGAATGAAGTTAAGCTATACATTTTAGATATTAAAAAATAGGTGATTTGGTTTCTAGAAAGAAACTGAGTCACCTATTTTTTTTAATATTTAATAATTACTTTTTGATTCTATATTTGAGAGATTTCCCATCTTTAGAAGTTATAGTAATAAACTCTCCCTGTGGAACTAATTTTTCAGCTCCGTTGAATACAGAGATTACAAAATCCTCTTTTTGCATCTCAGGAAGAGGTCCTGCCATCCTTGTCATTCCCAGTGCACCTAGCTCTAAAACTTCTCCTTTCAGCTTATAGGGACCAAAGAATCTGTTAACTCCTGCAAAACCTGCAATCTGGCCATCCTGGAAAGAAAGAGTCATTTCAGAGTTTACATATGGAGAGACCATGGTGTAAGTGTTTCCCTCCACTGAAGATTTTCCAGAAAGAGCTGTACAACCTGTGAAAATCATAGTTAAAGCAAGAAATGCTAAGGTAAATATTTTTTTCATAAAACCTCCATTGAAATAAGATATGATAAATCTATATTTAATTATACACTTTTTTTATTCCCTTGCAAGGAAAAAGAATATAAAAAACTTTAAAAAATATGAAATATACTGTAGAATTGGGGTAAGATAAGAGTAAAAAATAAAAATGGGGGTAGATATATGAACAAATTTTTTGCCAGTGACAATTATAGCGGAGTGCATCCCAAAATAATGGAAGCTCTTTTGAAGTCCAATGAGGGGCATGCTTTTGCCTATGGAATGGACGATTATACTCGAAGGGCAGAGGAAGAGTTCAGGAAACTTTTCGGAGATGTGGAGATGTATTTTGTGACAAATGGAACAGGGGCCAATGTTCTGGCTATGGAGGCGATGAAGGGAAGAGTTACCAGTATAATAGCTCCCGAAACAGCTCATATATTTACCGATGAGGCTGGAGCACCTACTAAAATTACAGGGGTGCAGATACTTCCTGTAAAATCTCAGGATGGTAAGCTGGATATAGAAGAAGCCAAAAAATATTTCAGTTTCCAAAATACCTTTCACAGACCTAATCCCAATGCAGTAAGTATAACTCAGGCAACAGAGCTAGGAACAATTTATACCCTGGAAGAGATAAAAAAAATCTCGGAATTTGCCAAAGAGAATGGGATGTATCTCCATATGGACGGAGCAAGGATAGCCAATGCTGCGGTTCATTTGGGGTGTACTCTGAAAGAGATGACTGGAGATTTAGGTGTAGATGTCCTCTCTTTTGGAGGGATAAAGAACGGACTTATGTACGGAGAGGCTCTAGTATTTTTTAATAAAAAACTGGCTGAAAACTTCCTGGCTCTGAGAAAACAAAACCTTCAGCTGAATTCCAAGATGAGATATATATCGGCTCAGTATATAGAGTATCTCTCTACAGGACTCTGGTATGAAAACGCAAAAAATGCCAATCATATGGCCAGATATTTTGCCCAGGAATTGGAGAAAATTGAGGTAGAAGTGATAAATGATGTAAAAGGAAATACCATAATAGCTGTTTTACCTCCTGAAATAATACCTACAATGCAGGATTTCTGCTATTTTTATGTGTGGGATGAAAGCAAAAATCATGTAAGATTCGTGACATCCTTCGATACAGAGAGGGAAGATATAGACAGATTTATAAAAAAACTTACAGAGGTTTTAGGTTAGGGCGAACTATTATAGACTATGATTAGAATATATGCTATAATAAAGGGAAAAATGCTAAAAATTAGGAGGAAAAATGGAGCAGAAATTTAAAAGAAACTTTTCAATCATAGCCCATATAGATCATGGAAAATCTACCATTGCTGACAGACTTTTGGAAGCTACTGGAACAGTTACTCAGAGAGATATGAAGGAGCAGCTGCTAGATTCAATGGATCTGGAGAGAGAAAAGGGAATAACAATAAAGGCTCAGGCAGTAACCCTTTATCATAAAGCTAAAGACGGGAATACATATGAGCTTAACCTGATAGATACACCTGGACACGTGGATTTTATATATGAGGTATCTAGATCTCTGTCTGCATGTGAGGGAGCTCTGCTTATAGTGGATGCGGCTCAGGGTGTAGAGGCACAGACTCTTGCCAATGTATATCTGGCTATAGAAAACAATCTGGAGATCGTTCCTGTTATAAACAAGATAGATCTTCCAGCAGCAGATGTAGAAAAAGTAAAAAATGAGATAGAGGATATAATAGGAATTCCTGCCCATGATGCAGTTCTTACCTCTGCAAAATCAGGAATAGGAATAGAGGATCTTCTGGAAGCTATAGTGGAAAGAATTCCGGCACCTACTTACGACGAAAATGCACCGCTGAAAGCTCTTATATTTGATTCACTTTTCAATGACTACAGAGGAGTTATAACTTATGTTAAAGTTCTTGAAGGGTCTATAAAAAAGGGTGATAAGATTAAAATCTGGTCAACTGGAAAAGATTTTGATGTATTGGAATGTGGAATTTTCGCTCCTACAATGAAACCTCAGAACGAACTGACAAGCGGTTCAGTTGGATATATAATTACAGGAATAAAGACAATACAGGATACACAGGTAGGAGATACAGTAACTAACGCTCATAATCCATGTGAGTATCCACTAGCAGGATTCAGACCTGCTCAATCAATGGTTTTTGCAGGAATATATCCAATATCAACAGACGATTATGTAGATCTTCGTGAAGCTCTTGAAAAACTTCAGCTGAATGACGCATCTCTAACATTCCTTCCAGAGACTTCAACAGCTCTAGGATTTGGATTCCGTTGTGGATTCCTTGGACTTCTTCATATGGAGATTATAGTTGAGAGACTGAGAAGAGAGTATGATATAGATCTTATATCTACAATGCCATCGGTTGAGTATAAGGTTTTCTTTGAAAATGGAGATACGATAATTATCGATAATCCTTGCGATTTCCCAGAGGGAGGAAGAGGTAAGGTAAGAGTAGAGGAACCATTCATAAAAGGAAATATAATAACTCCAAAGGACTATGTAGGAAATGTTATGGAACTTTGTCAGGAAAAGAGAGGAATCTATATAGATATGAAATTTATAGATGACACTCGTGCTATGGTAACTTATGAGCTTCCACTGGCAGAGATAGTTATAGATTTCTATGACAAACTTAAATCTAGAACAAGAGGATATGCTTCTTTTGAATATGAGATGATAGGATACAAGGAGTCTGAGCTTGTAAAAGTTGACATACTGGTAAGTGGAAAACCGGTAGATGCCTTTTCATTCATAGCACATGTGGATCATGCCAACGGAAGAGGAAGAGCTATATGTGAAAAACTTAAAGATATCATCCCTAGACAGCAGTTTGAAATCCCTATTCAGGCGGCTATGGGTGCAAAAATAATGGCTAGAGAAACTATAAAAGCCTACAGAAAGAACGTTCTTGCTAAATGTTACGGAGGAGACGTTTCTAGAAAGAAAAAGCTGTTAGAAAAGCAGAAAGAGGGTAAAAAACGTATGAAGCAGATTGGTAACGTTGAGATTCCTCAGGAGGCATTTGTATCAGTACTGAAGCTTAACGACTAATTGCGGGAGATGATAATATGGAGGAGCTTTTTTCAGGAACAAATGGTGTGGTATGCCTTTGTAAAGAGATAACTTATACTCAGATAAAAGATGCTATGGCAGAAGGAATAACATCTATTGAAGAGATAATGGATAAAACTGAAGCTGGAACCGTGTGTGGAAGATGCCGTAAAAATATAAGAATGATTCTAAATGAAGAGGGAGATGCTCTGCTATGAATATCAAAAAAATAGTTTTGGATGTTGATGGGACTCTCACAGATGGAAAACTTCATATAGGTAATCACGGGGAAGAACTGAAAAGTTTTAGCGTGAAAGACGGGCTTGCTATAGTGGGAGCTATTCAGAATGGAATAGAGGTCTTTATCATTACTGGAAAAGAATCAGAAATAGTCAGCCGTAGAGCGGCAGAACTGGGAATAAAAGAGATCCATCAAGGAGTCAGCAATAAAGTTAAGAAACTTAAAGAGATCTGTGAAAAATACGACGTATCTCCTGAGAACATAGCCTATATGGGAGATGATCTTAACGATTACGGAGCTATAAGATTTTCAGGTTTCACTGGAGCTCCATCGGATGCCTGCTCAGACATAATTGATGTTGTAGATTTTGTTTCAGAGAGAGCTGGAGGAGACGGAGCTGTAAGAGAATTTATAGAGATTATTATGAGAAAACAGAAACTTTGGAGAAATGTGGTACAGAAATATAGTGAGATGCAGTGAAAATGTTTTTTTTCCGAAAAAAACAAAAAACACTATACAAAAATAGAAAACCATGTTATACTCAATTATAGTAATGTTTTTAATTGCTTTAAATATTTATTTTTAGAGATACTTTTACAAGATTCCTCTGAGATTAAAATTATTTAATGGGTTTCTAACATTAAAAAAAATAAAATGGAGGTATCTAAATGAAAGGTACAGTTAAATGGTTCAACCAAGAGAAAGGATTCGGATTTATCACTGGTGAGGATGGAAAGGACGTTTTCGCTCACTTCTCTCAAATCAAAAAAGAGGGATTCAAAACTCTTAACGAAGGAGAGGCAGTAGAGTTCGACATCATCAACGGAGACAAAGGACCTCAAGCTTCTAACATAGTTGTAAAGTAATTATGTAAATATAGAGCAGTTTTCAGTAGTCAGTTACTGAAAACTGCCTTTTTTTTATCTCTGACATATGGTATTGGAAATAAAAAAATCAGCACTAGGCTGATTTTTTTAGATACTAAAGGGAAAATATATTCAGAAGTATCTGAATTACCGAGGCAGTAACCACTCCATCTATAAAGAAAAGTGTAACTCCTCTATTTTTTTTAAGCAGGAAATCTATAAATTTAGAAAAACCTATTATTCCCAAAAGAACTCCTATTCCGAAGACATAGAGTATAAGAAAACTGTCGCTTAAGAGTACAGACAGAACTCCGGTGAAGGAAAAATTCTTTAGAAAAGTGATAAGATTTTTTACTGCATTGTTGATTGTGAAGAGAATATTGTAATATTCTCCCAGCATTATGAGAAGTAGAGAACCTGAAATTCCAGGAATTATCATGGCCCCCGCAGCAATAGTTCCTGCTAAAAAGATTTTTATTCCATAGTGAAGTGTAAAAATTTTTTCAATTCCTAAATTTTCGCCCTTAACTCCAAATTTTATTCCTAAAATTATAAAAATCAGGGTAAAAATAAAGCCGGCAAGGAGAGAGAATATATTTTTTCTGTTCCACTTTTCCCCCTTTACTATAAGAGGAATAGAGGGAATAATAAGAAGAAGAAAACCGAATCCAGTCATTTTAGGATAGTTGATATAGAGATACTGAAGAATCTTTGCAAAAAGCAGGATTCCTATTAGGGCACCTGAAAATATTGGAAGAAGAAACTTTATATATGCCATTCTCTTTTTTTTATCAGCTCCAAAAAATCCCCCAACGGCCTCTACAAGCTTATCATAAATATTGAATACCACTGCCAGAGTTCCACCTGAAACTCCAGGCATGATATTAGCCACTCCTATTCCAATTCCCTTTAAAAAAAGCGAAATCATAATTATCTCCTTTATCTGTTAAATGTTATTTTTAAAAATTTGAATGGATCTGTCTAGAATTCCATTGAGATGAGCTATAAGGAGACCGTAGTTGGTTATGGGAATATATTTTTCTCCAGCCTCATCTATACGGTTCTGCATATTTTTTCGATTTATCATACAAGCTCCGCAATGGATAATAAGATCATACTCATGGATATTTTCAGGAAAAGAGTTCCCCATCTTGAAATGGAAATTGAAATTTTTTCCGGTTTTTTTTCTTAGAAGATTTGGAATCTTGACTCTTCCGATATCCTCATGAGAGGTGTTGTGGGTACATGTTTCTGCAATCAAAATATTGGCCCCTTCAGGAAGAGAGTCCACTGTTTTAGCTCCCTCTACCAGACTCTGGAGATTCCCTTTCTGTCTGGCAAAAAGTATGGAAAAACCTGTGAGTGGAAATCTTCCCCCAATGAGGGCATCCACTTCCCTAAAGGCCTGGGAATCTGTGACCACCAGATCTATATTTTTCAGATCTTCCAGGGCAGTTTTCAACTCAGTATCCCGGACAACATAACTTTTTATTCCGTTGTCCAGACAGTCTCTCAGGAGCTGGACTTGGGGAAGAATAAGTCTTCCCTTAGGTGCCTCTGAATCTATGGGAACAACCATCACCACACTGCTCCCGTAGGGAAGAATATCTCCAAGAAGTGAGGGATCTTCCTCCTCTTTTTCCAAAGATTTTATCAACTCACCTTTAAGGTTGATTACCGATTCCCAGCTGTGGGCAGAGACAAAATGGGCATGAGGATAAAGGTTCTTTATCTCCTCTCTTTTCTCATTGTTCAAGAGCTCATCTTTACTGATAATCAACATATGAGAAAGATTATATCTCTTAAAAATTTTAATCTGATCCTGGTAGAACTTGAAATCCAGATCCTCAGCTGAAATAAGAAGGAGGACCAGGTCACAACGTTTTATCTCAGAAAGAGCTTTCCCAACTCTCATCTCTCCCAGAGTTCCCTCGTCATCTAGCCCTGCTGTATCTATAAAAAGTACAGGTCCGTAGGGAAGGAGTTCCATGGATTTGACTACAGAATCTGTGGTGGTTCCCCGGATATCTGAAACTATGGCCAGATTCTGTTCGGTGATGGCATTGAGTAGGGAAGATTTTCCGCTGTTGGTTTTTCCAAAAATTCCTATATGTTTTCTGTTTGAATTGGGTGTTTTATTCATATAAAGAAGTCCCTCTCTCCATCTTTTATTTTTTGGATACTTTTACGGGTATAATTTTTGATATCCTCCCGTTCTATTTTCTCAATCTCCCTTTCAATAATTTTAAATACTTTTTCCTGAAGTTCACTGTCTCCATAGTCCATGGTATATTCAGTGAGAGTCATAAGAGCGTTGGGCTGACAGACATTTTGGATATTACCTGATTTTGCAAGCTGCATAAATCTATCCCCTGTTCTTCCGGAACGGTAGCAGGCTGTACAGTAACTTGGGAGATAACCGTCATCTACAAGTTCCTTTAAAACTTCCAGAGGAGTTCTATGGTCTCCCACCTGGAACTGGCTACTTTCCTCTCCCTCAGCCTCATCTTTGTAACCTCCCACTCCGGTACAAGAACCGGCACTTATCTGAGATACTCCATATTTGAGAACCTCTTTTCTCAGCTCAGGATTCTCCCTAGTAGAGAGAATAATTCCAGTATAGGGAACAGCTATTCTCAGAATAGCCACAATCTTTTTGAAAGTCTCATCATCTATAATGTGTGGGAACTGGTCCAGACTCACTCCATCGGCTTTTTTCAATCTCGGAACTGAGATGGTATGGACTCCCACTCCGTAGGTTTTTTCTAGGTATTCATTGTGGAGCATAAGTCCAAGAACCTCAAATCTCCAGTCGGCAAGTCCGAATAAAACTCCTGCTCCCACATCATCTATTCCAGCTTCCATAGCCCTTGAAAAAGCATTGAGATGGTGAAGATAATCTCCCTTGAGTGAGTTTGGATGCATCTTTTCATAGGTTGGTCTGTGATAAGTTTCCTGGAAAAGGATATATGTCCCGATGTCTGCCTCTTTAAGCTTTCTATAATTTTCTATAGTTGTAGCAGCCACGTTGGCATTTATTCTTCTGATGGCTCCGTTTTCTGATTTTGTAGAGTAGATGGACCTGATAGCATCTACAATATAGTCCATATCGCAGTTTACAGGATCCTCTCCAATCTCCAAAGCAAGTCTCTTATGTCCCATTTTCTCAAGAAGTTTGACCTCTTCCTGAATCTCTTCCATGGTAAGCTTTCTTCTAGGAAAATGATTATCTCTTCTGTAACCGCAGTAGACACAGTTGTTTACACAGTAGTTACTGATATATAGGGGGGCAAATACAACTATTCTGTCTCCATATATATCTTTTTTTATCTCGCCGGCTATTCTGAAAATCCCTTCCAGATGCTCTTTTTTCTCTGCAGCAAGTAAAATCATCACATCTTCAGGAGTTATTTTTTCCCGTCTCTGGGCTTTTTCTAGAACTACTTCTATCTGCTCGTCTCCTATCTGGGAAAAATTCTCCATGAGGGAATAGATATAGCTGTGATCTATAAAATCTATATTTTTAAAATCCCCTTTAATCTCTGTTATTTTCTTTTCCATGATATATTATCTCCTCTCTCCATAACTGCAAGAAATCCTGCAGCAGCAATATTCTCTTTTATTTTTTGAAGCTCTTCGGCAGCTTCGTCATTTTGGAATTTTTTCCCATCGTAAAGTGCATATTTAGCGCGATTCTCAAAGGGAGAAAGATTGGGCATAATCACATTAGCTCCAGCACGAAATCCCTTTTCCCGTCCCTGGGGATCTATGGTTCCTAAAGCGGTAGTTGCAGGAAGGAGTACATGGGGAAGGAGGAGCCTCACAAGTGCCAGCATAATCAGGGTAGTTTCCACATCTCCACCCCTCTCATCTTTCAGAGGAGTATTTTTTTGTGGGATAAATGGTCCCACTCCCACCATGTGGGGATTTAACTCTTTTAAGAAGAGTAGGTCTTTTGCATAGTCTTGGACTTTCTGGCCAGGTAATCCTATAAGGAAACCTGCTCCAGTCTGAAATCCAATCTCTTTAAGATTTCTCAGACACTCTCTCCGGTGGTGAAAATTCATACCTGGATGGAGAGAATGGTACAGATTTTCATCTGCTGTTTCATGCCTCAGAAGGTATCTGTCAGCTCCTGCACGGTAAAGTTTCTGATAGGACTCTGCAGTCCGTTCCCCCAGGGAGAGTGTTATAGCTGCATCGGGACAGTTTTCTCTTATTTTTGCTATGATTGAAATAAGTTTTTCATCTGTAAACCAAAGATCTTCTCCCCCTTGGAGAACAAAGGTCCTGAAACCTAAATGATATCCCTTCAGACAGCATTCCAAAATCTCTTCCGGGGTCAATCGGTATCTCTGGGCATTCCTGTTGCTTCTTCTTATACCGCAGTAGTTGCAGTCCATTTTGCAATAGCTAGAAATTTCCACAAGTCCCCGAAGAAACACGGTATTTCCATAGTTTTCCAAACGCCTTGAGTAGGACTTCTGGAAAAGATATTTTTTATTCTCTTCATCCAAATTCTCCAGGAGGAAAGTTATCTCTTGAAAGTTGAGATAAGACTCCTGGTAGAGTTTGTCTATTAAATTTTTCAAATCATACAACACAGACTGCCCCCTTAGGAATTATAAAATTATTTAGTAAAATTTTTTGCAGTATATAAATTGTATCCTATAAAGAGAGATATTTCAAGAAAAAAACCTCCCTGAAAAAAATTCAGAGAGGTTTTGTGAGATTATTTAGTTCATACATTTTCTAATCATATCAAAAACTTCCAATTCAGTATCCGGAAGAGATATAATTACAGTGGAGTTAGGATTGGCAACAGTGACAATCTCCTCGTCCTTTTTATTCAGGAGTCTCATCTCAGGAAGAGTTATAGTTTTTATTCCGAAAGTTGGATTTATAACTTCCAAAACCTCTCCTGTCTGAAGACGATTTCTGATAGCAAGCTTAAACTCTGTGTCAGAAATTTTTTCTATAACTTTTGCCACCAGTTGGTGGGTCTGGCTATAGGAGTTTCTGTCACGGTAATTCATGGCTTCTTCAGTAGGCTTATCTTCAAGAAAACCTGTTGAGTAAGATCTGTGGGAAGTGGACTCCAATTCCTCTAGCCACTGAGGATTATATTTGAATCCTTCAGGGGAATAATAAGAGTTCAGGGCATCCTTGTAAACTTTTACCACATTAGCAACATAGTAGATTCCCTTCATTCTTCCCTCTATTTTCAGAGAGTCGATTCCTAAATCCAGAAGTTTGTCAATTATTTTTATAGTGCAGAGATCCTTGGAATTGAAAAGGAAAGAATATCCCTCAGAGTTGCCTGATGGGAGATCGTCCCCTTCCATATTCTCCTCATCCACACTGTAGTTCCATCTGCATGACTGGGCACAGTCACCACGGTTGGCATCTCTTCCTGTCATATTGTTGCTCAGAATACATCTTCCAGAGACGGCCATACACATAGCACCGTGGATAAATACCTCAATCTCAATGTCAGGAACCTTAGCTCTGATCTCTGCTATGTTCTCCAGTGAAATCTCACGGGCAAGAACCACACGCTTGGCTCCCATATCTTTCCACATCTTAACCGAACGCCAGTTTGTGTTGCTTGCCTGGGTGCTGATACTGATGGGAAGAGATGAGTTCTCCTGAACAATTTGGAAAACTCCCAGATCAGCCACGATAACACCGTTGACTCCAATCTCTTCTAAAAATTTCACATATCTTGGAAGAAGATCGAACTCTCCTCCGTGAGGAATAACATTGAGAGCCACATAGACTCTTTTTCCCAAATCATGGGCATATTTTACAGCCACCTTTAGCTGTTCATCAGAGAAGTTATGGGAACCGGCTCTCAGATTGAACATGGATCCTCCAAGGAAAACTGCGTCAGCTCCATAGTGGAAAGCCATTTCCAGTTTCTCCATATTTCCAGCAGGGGCTAATAATTCTACTTTTTTCACATAAACTCCTTTCTAGTTTCTTAAAAACCAGTTAAAAAAAGGTATATTCCTAGTTTTCTCCATCTTCTCTTTCCAGAGAGGATTATACTGATATTTTCCTAGGGAGTAGAGATCCACAGCTTCTCTGTAGACAGAAACCACTGTAGAGAGATAGAGTTCATCTCTCATACCTCCCTCTATTTTTAAGGTCTTAATCCCTAAATCCAGGATTTTATCCAGATATTCGATGGCACATAGGTCTTTCGAGCTGAAGATATATGTACCATAAACATCTTCATATATCTCCATATTTTCCTCAGGTCTGGTCTCCTCTTTCAGAAGGAATTTTTTCCCCTGAATATTTTCGTGGTAACTGTCTTTAGCCTTCATATAGTTAGTCAGTATAGAACGGCCAGAGATAGCTAGATTCACAGGACCCTGAACGAAAAGCTCAATCTCTATACCAGAAACTCTGGCACAGATTTCAGCTATATTGTCTAGAGAGATATCCCTGTCCAGAACAATTTTTTTGGCTCCCATTTTTTTCCACATCTCTACAGCCTTGTAATTGGTGTTGCTAGAATGGGTCTGGACAGTCACGGGAATATCTGAAAACTCCCTAACACATTGGAAAACTCCCATATCAGAGACAATAACTCCGTCCAGTTCCAGGGTCTGAAGGAACTTCAGATATTCTGGAAGATTTTCCAGCTCCTCATTGTGGGGAACTGCATTGAGGTTGAGATAGATTTTTTTGTTTTTGGATTTAACCAGCTCTACAGCTGATTTCAGATTTTCATCACTGAAATTTTCAGTTCCTGCACGGAGATTTAGTATACGCCCTCCCACAAAAACTGCGTCTGCTCCAGAATCCAGAGCGACTTTT
This sequence comes from Fusobacteriaceae bacterium, assembly GCA_051646055.1. Classification (GTDB taxonomy): domain Bacteria; phylum Fusobacteriota; class Fusobacteriia; order Fusobacteriales; family Fusobacteriaceae; genus JAGNZR01. The sequence goes on along the minus strand of JBOFCM010000038.1, from coordinate 11,419 downwards.
AATTTATTTATATTTCCTGCAGGGGCAAGAATCTCAATTTTTTTCATATTTCCCCTTCCTTATTGTACTTTATCTGTATAATCGGCAAATTTTGTAAGCTCTGCAAAGAACCTGAGTTTGGCGGTTCCTACAGGTCCGTTTCTCTGCTTACCTATGATTACTTCTGTGATACCCTTATCCTCACTGTCAGGGTTATAGTAATCATCTCTATAGAGGAAAAGAACTATATCCGCATCCTGCTCAATGGCTCCAGATTCACGGAGGTCTGAAAGCATAGGTCTACGATCAGCACGGGATTCCACCGCACGGGAAAGCTGAGAAAGAGCTATGATGGGAATATCCAGTTCTCTTGCGATTCCCTTGAGAGCTCTAGATATTTCAGAGATTTCCTGCTGTCTGTTTCCCTCATTTTTATTGCTGCTTCCGCTGATAAGCTGAAGGTAGTCAATCACTATCATATCCAGTTTCCCTGCAGCTTTAAGTTTTCTTCCCATGGAACGGATCTCAAGGACATTTATATTGGGAACATCTGCAATACGTATTTCAGAGTTGGCAAGTTTGGCACTGGCAAGTCCCAGTCTTCCCCACTCGTCATCTTGTAGAAATCCTGTTCTAATCTTCTGAAGTGGAACTCCTGCTTCTACAGCTAAAAGTCTCTGAAGCAGCTGAGATTTTCCCATCTCCAAACTGAAGAGAAGAATAGCTTTTTTGGATCTCATAGCCGCATTGAGGGCCAAATTCAGAGCAAAAGCCGTTTTTCCCATGGCTGGTCTCGCAGCTAGAATTATAAGATCTGAGGGGTTGAACCCCCCTGTATGGTGGTCATAATTTTTAAAACCAGAGGAGATTCCAGTAAGGGATCCCTTGTTGTCATAAACTTCCTGAAGTCTGAGAAATTCATCTCCTATAATATCCTTTAAGGCAATTATATCTTTAGACTGCTTATTTTCAGAAATTTTAAAGATAAGACTCTCAGCCTTATCCAGTATAGTGTTGACCTCTTCATATCCCTCATAGGCCATCTCAACAATAGAGGTACCAATATCTCCCAATCTACGGAGAGTGGATTTTTCCCTTATAATGGTGGCATAGCTCAGAATATTTGCCGCGGTGGGAGTATCTTCAATAATTTCCAAAATTATTTTTTCTCCTCCTACCTCTTCAAACTTGGCCATTTTTTTCAGACGCTCCATAACAAGGAGTACGTCAATGCTCTGATCGCTGTTCTGAAGATCCCTCATAGCCTCAAATATAAGTTTATAGGAGCTACGGTAGAAATCTTCAGGTTTTATGATTTCAGCTACTTCAGAAAAAGAATCAGGTTTTATAAACAGTCCTCCCAGAACAGCTTTTTCAGATTCAATACTGCTGGGAATTTTTCTTAAATTTTCGAAGGTTTGCATCTGCCCTCCTTTCTAGGGTTAGAATTATTTAGCTGATACAAGAACTTTAAGATCAGCTTTAACTTCACTGTGGAGCTTGATAGAAACTGTATGCTCCCCAGTCGATTTTATATTACATTCGATTTTTTTTCTGTCAATTTCCAGATTAAGATTTTTTTCAATTTCAGAAGAGATCTCCTTATTGGTGATAGCTCCGAAAAGCTTCCCGTTCTCTCCCACTTTTCCAACTATTTTCAGAACCTTTGACTCTAAAAAGGCTTTTAGTTCTTTGGCTTTGTTTTTTTCATCTTCAAGCTTCTGAGCCTCTTTTTTCTTTCTGTTCTCTATTTTTTTCAGTTCATCAGGGGTAGCGATTATAGCTTTATTTCCTTTTAAAAGAAAGTTTCTTGCGTAACCCTCGGAAACGTTTACGATCTCCCCTTTTCTCCCCTGACCTGCAACATCTTGAGTAAGTATAACTTGTAATTTAGACATAATAATCCTCCTAGTTTAAAAATTTTTTATTTCCCCCAGAAAAAATCACTCCGTAGATAAAAAGAAGCTGGGGGTTGTAGATAAATATTAAAATAACTACGACTCTGCTTAAAAAACTACTCTTGGAAAAAGAGAGCAGCGTCAGGTAAAGGGATTTTATTCCATAGGGAATAAAAATTACCTGAAAAATCTTTAAAGCGTTTTCCACTGGTATTCCTTCGAAAATTCCGAAATATTTCAGGAAAAAAAGAAGTATATAGGGAGTTATCCAGAGATAGCTCATCTCCCAATAGATAAAACTTCCACGATTGAAATAGAAGCAGATGGAAAAAACAATAAAAAATGAATACAGAAACGTCAGATAAAAAGAGTAATCTTTTATAAAAGTAAAAGCAGCTTCCAGATCTTGTCCGTTGAGTCGGGCATTTTTTTCATAGAGCTCTCTCAATGTTTGAAAAGAGATAGCTGAATTCACGAAAATCAAATAGTAGACTGCAAAAAATATTGCAGAAGTAGCAAATACAACCAGAATAATTCTGTCAAAAACAGTCAGTTTCTGAAGCTTTGAAATTATAAGATAGTAACCTAACTCGGGAATCAGAAATGCCAGATAAACTAGAGCAAAGTTCAGATCTACAAAGGTAACTAGAGCCAGAGCAACTGCATTCACAATGAGATGATCTTTTATCTTAGAACCGCCAAGTTTTTTAATTTTATATATGGGAAGAATAACTCCCAAAGGTGGGAAAATCTGGAGAAGAAGAAATAAAACCCCAGTTATTATCCCTGTTAAAAATATCATAAGACCTCCTAAAAGATTAAAACTCCTCTATCTCTCCCCCGAAAAAGCTCAGAACTTTTTCAGTAAAATCTCCAGAGTTGTTTTTACCGCTACTTCCGCCTTTTTTTCTATCAACCTCAAAAATCAGAGAAAGATTGCAGGCAAGAAGTTCATCAATATTTTTTTTCAGAATTACGCTATTGACACTGTTCTCCATCTGATTTTTTCCAAAACTATTGTCGAAGGGAAAGGTAATAGTCAAAAGATTTCCCTCCAGCTTAGTAGGAAAGGCTCCGATGGTAAAAGCAGCAATGGAAATTCTCTCTTTTTTAGTGTTTTTCAGAATCTGATCCCAATTTTTCTTTACGTCTTCTAGAGTAATTCCGGAAACATTATCTGGAGCAGAAGATTTTTTTTCAGGTGTAGCAAAATTCTCTTGAGCTCTGTGAGGAACTTCAGCTACAGAAGAGGGGATTGTTTCAATTTTAGGACAGAGCAGCTCATTGATTATAAGATACCCCACCAGTCTCTTATCTTCCTCAAAACGGAATTTAGAAAGAGCTGTAAAAATAGCCGAAATAATATTTAATCCCAACTGGAGGTTGAGTTCATCCTTCTCTAGAAGATGACGGCAGAGCTTAGCCAGATCCTTAAAGAAAATTTCAATATCAAGAGAACCGCTCCAGAGGCTGTTAAGCTCTTCCAGGGCAGATTTTTTGTCTCCCGTCAAGATAGTCTGAAGAAAATTATTCAGCTTACTCTTGGGAGTAATCCCTAAAACTTTTTCAGTTTTTTCCCTATCGATTTTTTCTCCCAGATAGTTTATAGATACTCTCTCAAGGATAGAGATAGAATCTCTCATACTTCCTCCAGAGGCCTGGAAAATTGTTTCCAAAGCTTCGTCATCTATGGAGATATTTTCCTGATCTGAGATATATCTCAGACGGTTAGACATAGCTTCCTGAGAAAGAGTTTTAAAATCATAACGTTGACATCTCGAGATGATTGTAGGGAGTACTTTGTCCGGTTCAGTAGTGGCAAGGACAAAAAGTGCATGCTCAGGAGGTTCTTCCAAAGTTTTTAAAAGTGCATTGAAAGCCTCCTTTGTAAGCATGTGGACCTCATCTATAATATAGATTTTTTTTCTTCCCTTAGTAGGTTTGTAGTTTATTTTATCTTTGAGATCTCTGATTTCATCAATACCTCTGTTAGATGCCGCATCAATCTCAATCATATCCATAAAGTTACCGTTATTTATCTGTATACAGTTATCGCAGATGTTGCAAGGATGGTCGGTAGGGCCATCAGTTAAACAGTTGACTCCCTTGGCAATAAGACGGGCAATCGTAGTTTTTCCTACTCCACGAGGACCTGTAAAAAGGTATGCGTGGGCCAGTCTATCATTTTTCAGTGATGTTTTTATAGTCTGAACAATGGAATCCTGTCCCGCAATTTCATCAAAGTCCCGGGAACGATATTTTCTATAAAGTGTAATATGCATAATACTCCTTTCTTAAAGAGTTATTCAATCTCAAAAATTGACATCTTTGTTCTTAAGGTATTTCTTGTAATACCAAGAAGTTCTGCAGCATCAACTTTTTTACCATTTGTAATTTCTAGAACCTGGATAATAAGTTCCTTTTCGATTTTAGAGATAACTCTGTTATAGTAATCCTGATTGGATTCTTTTTTGAGATTGTACAGCTCGGTTTTTATCCAATCTTTAAGTATTACATCCTGGTCATCGGTTCTGCTTTTAGTATGGGCAGTTCCGAGTATATTGCTTGGAAGGTCTTCCAAAAGAATACTGGGACCTCTGGAGATAGCAACTGCAGATTTAATAGAAGATTTAAGCTCGTTTACGTTTCCTGGCCAGTCATATCTCAGAAGCTTTTTTATTGCAGGTTTGCTCACACCTCTGATAGAAGTTCCCAGCTCTAGGTTGACTTGGGATATATAGTGATCCACGATAAAAGGTATATCATTCTTTCTCTCACGGAGAGGAGGAATAATAACTTCTAGAACTCTCAGTTTGGAATAAAGCTCCTGAATAAACTTTCCTTGGATAATAAGAGAATCCAGATTATCACTGGTAGAGGCCAGTATTCTAGCACTACTTTTAACAGGAACTGCACTTCCTATAGGAAAGTACTCTCCCTGCTGAAGATAGTAGAGAAGTTTAGACTGAAGCTCCAAATTCAGGGCCTCAATATTTCCTAGATAGAGAGTTCCATTATTGATTTTCTCCAGATCTCCAGCCTGGGAAAAAAGTGCTCCCTGGAAAGCTCCCTTTTCGTAACCGAAAAGTTTCCTTTCAATAAGTTCATTTCCTAGAGAGAGACAGTTGATAGTGATAAAAGGATTATCCTTGTTGTCACTGAATTGGTGTATAGATTTGGCTACACTGCTCTTTCCAGTTCCTCTCTCTCCTACAATAAGAACAGGAACCAGGTTTTTGGAAACTTTTCCGATTGTCTTATAGACTTCCAGTATCTCTTTGGACTGGCCTATAAGTTTATCTCCTGTACTTTTATTTTTATCCACTCTTTCCACAGAAATTTTAGAATCCTTTAGAGATTTTTCTAAAATAACTATAACGTCTTTGCAAGCGATGGGTTTGAGGATATAGTCATAGGCACCGGCCTTAAGACTTCCTGCTACCACATTGAGGTTGGAAGTCTCTCCCAACACAATGATTATTGATTTTTTTTGAAGTTCAGCCACTTTCTTTATCAGACTTATAAGTGCATCCTCTCGAATTTGCATATCATCTATGAGTATAGCATCAAATTTTTTGGTTTTAATACAGTCAAGTATATCTAATGTGCTGCTCACCAAGCTAATATTATAATCGATATTATTTTCCAGTGCAGCTTTTAGATTTGAATCAATTCTGAATCCTAATATATTCAAATGATGTCCTCCCCTTAATTTCCTATCAGTTTGAAGTTGTAATCTAAGAATACATCTCCCTGAACTGTTTTACCGTTTTTACTTAAATAAATTTTCCAACTTCTAGCTACAAGTTCGATGGCGTTGTCAATTTCTGGGTAACCGCTACGTTTTCTGAAAGTCACACTTCGGATATTACCTCCAGCATCAATATTCAGATGGAGAGTAACGCTCCCGTTGATTCCCTTCTGCTGGGCAGAGATAGGGTATTCAGGATTACGGTTATTGGGATCCCACTTGGCATCGATATCTCCGTCAGTAGCTCCAAGTTTGTATCCGCTAGGGACACCTGCCACGTTTCCTATGGTTTTAATAGGGGCATCCAATGCCTCACGGACTGCCTGTGACTGGGAAGAAGCTGTTATCTTTTTAGCTTTTACGCTCTTTTTTCCCAGGGCATTGTCCATGGTGGGAGCAGTAATTGCAAGATTATCCAGACTGAGCTCTTTTTTAGGTTGGCTGATCTGAGGGGTTTCAGGCTTTATAACCGGAGGTTCAGGTTCCTTGGGTTTAGGAGGCTCCTTGCTTTCAACCTCTTTTTTCCCCTCATAGGCTACATTTTTACTAGGCCCTGTAGAAACAAGTCCGACTTTTATTTTTCCAACAACTTCTGGGGTTTTCATGCCAGGAATCAGAAGGAGGAGCAAAAGATTTATGATGAGGGCTACAGAAAAGGAGAACATATCAACTTTTTTCATAGTATCACCTACTTTTTCCCTGAAAGGGATGTCGTATCCAGATCCAGTGAAGTAGCACCTGATTCTTTTACAATTGTCATAATGTTCATGATATATCCGTAGTCCAGGGATTTATCAGCACTTATAAGGACATTTTTTTTCTCGTTGTTTTGGAGCTTGGAAATCAGAAGAGGTCTGAGCCCCTTTGCATCTGTAACCTGAGTTTTACTGTTTCCTCCCTCCTGGTAGATCACACTGATCTCTTTCTTACCTGTAACTGTAACCTGGAGATCCTTGACCTCGGTAAGCTCCTTCATGGAAGAAGCAGGGACATCGATTTTAACTCCACTCTTGGTATCTTCAAAGCTTGTAGCTACAAGGAAGAAAATAAGAAGGAGAAAAACCACGTCTATAAGTGGGGTAAGCTCAAGGATGAGCTCACCGCTTTTTCTTCTTTTGGATCTTTCTAATTTCATTATTTCCACCTCTACTTTCTAAAGAAATTTATAAATTCAGTGGAATATTTTTCCATCTCACCTATAGTAGAATCTATTTTTTTATCCAGATAGTTATAACAGATAAGTGCAGGGATAGCCACAAAAAGTCCTCCCGCAGTAGTGAAAAGAGCCTCGGAAATTCCTCCTGCTAGTACGGCAGGATCCCCTGTACCGTGAGTTGCAACAGCCTGGAAGGCCTGAATCATACCAGTAACTGTTCCCAAAAGTCCAAGAAGAGGAGTTACATGGGCAACTACCGACAGAAGCCACATTCTTTTCTCAAGAAGAGGAAGCTGGACAAGCATTGCTTCCTTTGCTTTTTCTTCCAGGGAAGTAAGGTTAGACGTGTTAGTACGGTACCAGAAAGTAAGAATCTCTTTGATAACTTTGGCAGTGGATGATTTGTTGGAGTTCAGAAGCATGATGGCCTCTTTGATCTCCCCTCTTTCAACGTGCTGTTTTATGGCCGTTTTAATCTTGGCCATATCCCCTCTCTCATTCAGCTTAAAATAGAGAGATCTCTCTATAATAACTGTCAATCCTACAATTGACATCATAAAAATTACAATCATTAGCGGTCCGCCAGCTTTAATCCAATACATAAATTCACTCCTTTTTTAAAATAAAACTAAAGACCGAAAAGTGTTCCAAAGAACCCTCTCTTTCTTCCTTCTATAATCTCATCTTGTAGCTGTACAGAATCAGACTGAACAACCTTAATTCTCTGACGCTGTTTTTTCAAGCTGTCTCCCACAATCTCCATATTAGTAGATTCAATTTTCTGGTTTTTCAGCAGCTCATTACTGTTGGTAATAGCACGGTACTCCAACTGTTGGAGATTTACCCCTGTAACCTGCTGATCTATAGTAGGAGAAGAGGGATTTGAGAAAACTGTAAGAGAAAAAACCACAAATATAAAAAAGAATTTTTTCAGAGACATTTTTTAATTTCCCTCCTTGAGATAATCGTCATATTTTGCTGCTGTAGCAGCATCGATTTTTTTCAGCTGAGTATGGTACTGCTTAGCTGTCTGAATCTGCTTGCTCTTCAGATTCAGGAATATAAGTTTTTCTAGGGCAAAGACCTTATATCTGCTATTTTTACTGTTTTTAGCCAGATCCACATAAAGTTTAACCGATTCGTTGATATTTTTTCCCTCCTGAAGCTGGGCTGCCTTCAGCTTGGCATCTTCTGTAAAAGGACTCTTTTTGTACTCTGTATAGAGCTGCTTATAATATTTAAGGGCTGAATCTGTTTTTTTACCCTCTTCATCTATTGTTGCAATCTGGAAAAGAGCCAGATCTCTGTAATTGCTATTTCTTATTCCAGCCACGATAATATAATATTCCCTAGCTTTTGTATAATTTTTCTTTCCGAAATGGTATTTAGCTAGATTAGCCGCAGAATACTCTTTGAAATCCGGACTCTTTACCAGTTTCACATACTGTCCAGCAGCACTGTCCATTCTGTTGGTTTTTTCATAGACCTGAGAAAGGAAATATGCTTTTTTTATTCCATCTTTTATGGATGGAGCAAGTTTTTCAGCTTCACGGTAATTTTTAGTCTGAATATAAGATTCTACCATTTTTTCTAGGGCATTCTGCTTCACATGCTCCTCAGTTGAATTCTGATAGATAACACTGTAAGTTTTCGCTATGTCAGCATCATTTTTTATATTTTCAGCCACCTTAGAAAAGTTAGAGATAAAGTTTTCTTTGAACTCACTGTCAGGATAATTTTTTAGGAACTCAGCACTGATTTTTTTATATTCAGCAGGGCTATTCATGGATAGTGCAACTTTCCCCAGTGAATAAAGGGCTATCTCACGATTTTTCTCATTTGTACTGGTATTGTAGATATTCTGATAGATAGATCTAGCCTTTTCATAACTTTTTTCAGACATATAACTATCCCCTATCTGGAAGTTGGCCTCCTCAAATTTAGCAGGATTATCCATGAGTTTAGAAAAATACTCACGGCTCTTCTGAAATTCATTTATTCTAAAATAACTTATTCCTATTTTCTCTATAATATCCTCTCTCTCCAGGGCATCATTCATCTGAAGATAAAGTTCTCCCTCACTTATGGCGGAGTTATAATCTCCTGCTAGGAAGTAGTTTTTAATCTGATTCAGCTTTGTCCTGATATAGAGATTGCCTTCCTTCTCTCTGTCTATTCCTCCTAAAACTTTAGAGTAAAGAGTCTGGGCATTGGAATAATCTCCCAGTCCTGTAAATGCCACGGCACGGAGATAGTCGTTCTCTGTACTAGGTGTCTGTTTTTCAAGGAATACCTCTGCATCTCTGTATTTTTTCTCGTTGATAAGGAGAGATGTAAGGGCATTGAGAATGTCGGGATCATTTTCTTCTGACAGATAATTACGGTAAAGTTTTTCAGCTTCCAGAGCTTTGCCGTTGTTGTAGAGAGACTCAGCACCTGCAATATAGATTCTCTTTTTATACTCCCTATCTCCAGGATAAAGTCTGTGATAGTCGGCAATTCTTCCTTCCACATCATTGGCACGGTTAAGTTTTCCACTCATGGTGATGACTCTGAAAAGATTGTCCTTGCTAGGAGTATGCATATTTAACTTGGTGTAGTAATCCCTCGCCAGAGGATAGTTCTCCAGTTCGTAGGCAGAATTGGCAATTATAATATTGATGTTGTCATTGTCCTGTTGAGTGACAACGATTTTTTTAGCCGTTTCACGCTCTGCAAGAATTTTTTTGTAGTCCTTCAGTTTATAGTAACATGCAAACTTGTAGTAGATAGCCTGGTTGTAGTAGCTTGTTTTTTCCAGTCTGGTAAAATATGGAAGAGCTTCCTTTATTTTGTCCTGACGGAAAAGAGCATAGGCATATCCGTAAAGTGCTCTGGGATTGCTGTCTATATTGGCAAGCTTATAGTACTCTTTGGCCTTGTCGTACTGACCGTTGGCCACATAGAAATCTCCCAGTACTGAAAAAGCCTCCTGCTCCTCAGGTGTTCCCTTTACAAGGGCTGAATATTTATTTACTTGAGCCAGGTCATTTCGGTTGGCATAAATCTCTATAAGGGTAACTCTAGCTTTTTTTCCGTAAGGAGTATTTGGATATTTATCTGAAAGTAGCTCAAAATGCTTTATGGCATTGGTAATCAGATCTAGCTTATAGTATGAAGTTCCATAGAGGTAGTTGATGGCACTTTCATCCCGATTTTTGTCCTTGAGAGGGACATAACGGTTAAGTATATCTATAACTAGAGGATATTGACCGTCGTTGTAGGCTGTAAGAGCCATATTGAATACGGCACTGTTTTGGAGTTCTTTTCCGCTCTGAGCTAGGCTTTGGAATGTCTTAAAGGCCTTCTCATATTCATCTCTGTCCAGATAGATAACTCCTTTGTCATAAAAAGCCCTCTCATAGTAGATGTTGCTCCGATCCATCTGGGCAATATACTGATCTGCCATGGCTTCATCTTCTATAAGAAGGTAAGACTTAGCTATATAGTATAAGATCTCATTTCTCTCATCAGTTGTGAGAGGGTATTTTCCCAAAACACTTGTGAAATGTTCTATAGCAGAGGAATATTTTTTTCTGAAATAGAAAGTTTTTGCCATACGCTCTTCAACTTTTCTCAAATTTTTAGATTTGGGATATCTCACTAAAAATCTTTTGGATTCATTTATTGCCAGGTCATAATTCTGCTGTTTATATACCTGATCTAAAAATTTAATATCATCATTTTCTCCCGCCAGGGTCAGAGTTGAAACTAAGAGGCAGGAGATAATAAAAATTTTCTTTCTGTTCACGGTTCCCCCTATCCTCTAAAAGTCAGAGGCATAACAATATAAAGATAGTTTGGACAGTTGTTCTGGGTTATTTTTACAGCTCCTGAAGAGGTAGTTGACTCTATGAGCAATTCCTTCTCTATATTCAGATTCTGTATAAAATCTATAAGAAACTTTGTATTCAGGGAGATTTTTATAGGCTCTCCGTCATAGTTTAGAGTCAGTTCCTCGTTTATCTTTGCAAAATCATTGATACCCTCTATAGCAATCTTGTTGTGGCTGAGAGTAAAGATAGCTCCGAATTTGGATTCCTGATTGTTTCTTACAAAGATGATAACTCTTTTCAGCATGGCAAGAAAATCCTGGCCTGAAATGAAAAGTTTATTGCTGTATTTGAGATTCTTCAGTGTCCCCTCATAATCAGGGAAAGGAAGATCTATAATACGACTGATAACCAGAGTGTCTCCTACCTTAAATTTAACATTTTTAGTTCCTATGGAAACATGTACAGTTTCCTCGGCCAAAGTTTTAAACAGTTTTATTCCCGCATCTACCGTATTGAGGGGGATACTGATTTTAAAGTCCAAATCAGTTTTGATCTCCTCCTCCAGATAGATCATTCTGAAATTATCCGTAGCCACAAATTTCAGAGATTTTCCGTCTGAGACCATACGGATACAGTTGATTCTCATATCGTCTGAGCTCTGAGAAGCTGCAAACTTAGTCTTCTCAAAACAGTTAACCAGAGCTGAAGAGTTAGTATCGAAACCAAGACTCTCCTCTTTGGCCTCCACATGGAGATAGTTTATAGGAAACTCTTCGGCATCCATCAGAGAAAATTCTGAAACAGAGTCTGCTCCCTCGAT
>JBOFCM010000037.1:0-3060 GCA_051646055.1 Fusobacteriaceae bacterium | reverse complement strand
CCCCTGGAGCACACGAAGCTAAAGCAACAGCCTTTACCTTTTCTCTTATATTTTCCTTTACTCCCAAAGCTTCTAAAGTTGTAGGAAGCCCCATTTTTTTACAGAACTGGATAACACATTTAGCTTCAGAAAGCTCATTTTCAAGTATCAGTTGAGCTATTGTTCCAAAGGCAACTTTTTCTCCATGGTACATATGATGTGTTTCTTCAAGGACTGTAAGTCCGTTATGGATGGCATGAGCTCCAGCCAGTCCCGAGCTTTCGAATCCTATTCCGCTCAGATATGTATTGGCTTCTATTATATGTTCTAAAGGTTCGTTTACTATTTTCATCTCACATGCTATTTTTGCTTCTGCTCCTTCTGCAAAAAGAGTATCTCTGCACAGCTTGGCAAGAGCTAAAGCAGCAAGAGTTGACTGCCCTCCTGACATTGCAATGGCTTTTGCTTCATAGCAGACTTTTGCCTCATAATATGTGGAAAGTGCATCTCCCATTCCAGATACAAGTAGTCTTGCAGGTGCCTGGGCAACTATATCGGTATCTATGAGAACCATATCAGGGTTTTTAGGAAGCATCAAATATTCTTGGAAAACTCCTTCATCTGTATAAATTACAGATAGTGCACTTGTAGGAGCATCTGTAGATGCTATTGTAGGTACAACTATTACAGATTTTTTTGCATAATATGCAACAGCCTTTGCTGTGTCCAAGGTTTTTCCTCCTCCGATTCCAACAACAGAGTCATAGCCTCCAGCTTCCACAGCTTCCACTAATCTTTGGATTTCTGACTTTGAACATTCCCCTTTAAATAGGTTAAAATCCGCCTTGATTCCATTTTTTGCAGAAGTTTCATTGATTTTTTCTTCAACTAAAGATTTTACAAAACTGTCAGCGATAAGGAGATGCTTATCTCCTAGAGGTTTAATGATTTCCCCTAAGTTTTTTAAAAGATCTTTTCCTTGAATATACTTTCCTGGTGATGCGATAACCTTCATAATTACTTCCTCCCTTAGTAGTGTTTTTTATTTGCTGAGATATATTTTCATAATTTATTTTGTCACTAAACAGCTTATGACAAAATAATTATTGATTCAAATAAAATTTAACTTTCTATTTTATTTACATACAAATGTTATTTGCAGATGAGTGGGAATTTTGATTATTAATAATGGTTTTTCAGAAAAAAATTTACTTTTTTTAAAAAATAATGTATAAATTAAATGTAAACTAATTGTATTAAAGATATTACAATGATACAATAAGTTTTTTTGAAAATCAATAAATGAAATAAAAAGTTTCAATCAGGAAATGCTGGGAAAAAATATGAAACCTGATACAGAGGTATTGGAGCTGACAGTTTTAGAGGGGGATGAGGAAATCAGATCTAAATTTGACCTTGAAACTGATGAAAAACTTATAAAGCTTGTGAAACTTAGATTTGCCGATGGGATTCCAGTTGTATACGTGGTAACCTATTTTCCTCAAAATCTCGTGCCTGATTTTGAGAAATTTGACTTCAAAAAAAACTCGTATTGTGAATACTTAAAAAAAATAGGTAAAAAAGTATCCTGGGTAAGTAGGACATTTGAAGTTAAAATAGAAGTTGTATTCCTAAGTTAAAATTTCTAAAAAGTGCCCACAAAATTTAGGGCACTTTTATTTTTTTATTCAAAACCCTTTTCGTTTTTTGGTATAAACATTAAAGAGATATGCCATAACAAAATAAAAAAATAAGATATCTGAAATTATTTGAGAATAGAAGGAGAAAATTTATGAAAAGAATTTTAGTCGGTTCCATGCACCATGAATCAAACTCATTTAACCCCATAATAGCAGATGAAAGGGATTTCATAATCAAATACGGAAGGGATGCACTGGTTTTTGAGAACCATAACAATGCCCTAAGAGGGATTACAGATACTCTTTTAGAAGGAGGGTATGAAATTGTTCCAACTCTAAGTGCCAGAGCTGTTCCCAATGGAGAGGTAAGCTATGAACTCTACTCAAGACTGAAAAAAGAGTTTATAGAGAGAGCCCTGGAAGCTGACAGAGAGAAAAAGATAGATGCAATAAATTTGGCACTGCACGGATCCATGAGGGTAAAAGGTCTGGGGGAAGCAGAGGGAGATCTCCTAGAGGAATTGAGAAAATATTTCAAAGAGATTCCTATAGTTGTAGCCCTGGATATGCATACCACCATGACAGAGAGAATGTTCAAATATGCAGATGCCTATGTGGGATATAAATGTGCACCTCACACAGACTGTTTTGAGACAGGAGAGCATGCAGCTCGGATTCTGATGGAAATTATGGAGAAGAATCAGCTTCCTAAAAAATCTTGGGTAAGTGTTCCCATGCTGATTGCAGGTGAGCAGTCGGAAACCTCTACAGAACCTATGGCATCTTTTATAAAAAAATGCAGAGAGTATGAGGAAAAAGAGGGTATTCATGCAGTTTCAATTCTTATGGGATACCCATGGGCTGACAGCGAAGATGCAGCAGTGGGAATATATGTGTCGGCACAAAACCAGGAAACAGGTGATGAGGTAGCTGTTCAGATTGCACAGGAGTTTTTTGACAGAAGAAAAGAGTTTTCTTTTCATACTGAGACCTACGAACCCAAAAAAGCCTATTCGGTGGCTCTCGATGCTTTAAAAGATGGGAAGTTCCCTATCTATCTTTCAGATTCTGGGGATAATCCCACAGCAGGATCCTCTTCAGACTGCACGGATTTTCTTAAAATAATTTTAGAAAATGAGGAGACAAAAAACGTACCTACTCCTGCAATATATGGGGGAATATATGATCCTGAGGCTACACTTTTCTGCAGAGGGAAAATAGGTGAAATTGTTGAAGTGGAAGCAGGAGCCAAGTTTGATAGGATTACGACTCAACCTCTGAATCTGAGGGGAGAAGTGATAAATTATCTTGAAAAATGGGGAACCTATGAAAGTGATCTGGCTGTTCTCAGGGTAGACAATGTGGATATTGTCCTGGCTGAAAAACATGTGGGGTATGTATCACCAGAGATGTATGAAGATTTGGGTCTTAATCCTAAGGA
>JBOFCM010000036.1:0-12247 GCA_051646055.1 Fusobacteriaceae bacterium | reverse complement strand
CTTTCGTAAAGTTTGGCCCCATAATTTTGACCTATAAAACTTGATACTGCTCCCTGAAGTCCTGATATTGTCATAAATGTTATGGACTCTATCTGAAGCCCAATTTTTTGAGCTGCGATTGCATCGGCTCCCCATCTAGAGATGATCTTTGCCATAGCTATTCCAAATCCAGTAAATAGAACTCTCTGAACTGTAATTGGAATTCCGAGTACTATCATCTCTTTCATTTTATTATAATTTTTAGAAAGATAACTTTCTAATTTAAAATAATTTTTTGATTTTTTCATAAACATATATGTGTTTATTCCCTCTGCTAAGACTGTTGCTATGGCTGCTCCAGCTACACCCCAGTCAAATACAAAAATAAAAATTGGGTCTAAAATCATATTTAAGACTACGCCTATACTAGTTATTTTAAAAGTTAGTTTACTGTCTCCATAACTATTTAAAATTCTAGTATATAAAAGATTAAAAAATTTAAACATTAATCCAAATCCAGCTAGGACCAAATATGTCTCTGACATTCTTTCTACATTTCCAACTAAATTGAAGAATCTAACAAGTTGTTTTGCAAAAATAGTTATAAAAAATATATACGATATTCCTATACCTAGATTTAAGGTCCATGCTGATTTTATATACTCCCTTAAACCCTCTGTATCTTTGGCTCCAATAACATGGGATATCTTTATTCCAGCTCCAACAACAACCATGGAGTTTATTGCATATCCTAAATTTATAAAAAAGCTTGCTGTTCCAACAGCTGCTACTGCGTCACTTCCTATTTTTCCAACCCAAAACATATCAACTAAACCGTATGTCATCTGTAAAAAAGATGTTCCCATTATAGGAATTGCTAGAGATATTAAAATCTTACTAATTTTTCCCTCTGTTAAATCTATTTTTTGCATTCTTCTCCTTTAATAATCTCTCTGAAATTTTAAAATTTTAAAATTTCTCCATTTTCAGGGACAATTATATTGGTAACTCCAGATTTTTTAATTTTTTCTTTTAAATCTGTTCTAGTAACTGTACTGTGATCAGTACTCTCCATATGTACTGCGATAACTTTAGCCTTTGGAGCCAATTTTGCTATCTCTATTGCCTCTTCTGCTCCCAGTAATAAAGTGTATCTATCTATATTATCTTCAATAGTCATTCCCATGCTTTCAAACATCTTCTTCTCTTCAGCTGAAAGAGGAAGTTGGGCTTTTGCAGGGTGAATAATTATTATATCTGGATTAACTTCCTTTATACGTTTTTTTAAATCCGCTGTTAAAACTGTGTCTCCAGTCCAAAAAATGGTAGGGTTCTTCTCTGCTTTTAAAACATATCCTGAAACTTCTCCCACCACTGGAAGTAATGAGTCTATGTCGATATGCTTAACTCCAAATCTCTCTATGGAGATTCCTTCCATATCAATTTTATCTTCTATAGTAGTTATGTTTTGGAATCCTACTGTTTCTAATCCCTTTCTATCAAAAGGTTGAACAAGGAGTGGAATATCTTTACTAAGAACTTCAATAGCTTTTTCATCGAAATGGTCAGAATAAGGAATATGTAGTTTCCCATCTTCAGGAATATGGGTATGGGAAACTAGCACTGCATCCACATCTTTAATCGCCTCTTCAGCAGATATAGGCAATTCTGAAGTCGGACTGACCAATCTATTACTATTTTCCTTTAAAAATCCATAATAAGAATTTTTTGGAGCCAATAATGGATCTGTTAAAATTGTTTTTCCATTGTATTTTATTCTCATTGTGGCATTTCTCAAAAGTTGTATCTCAGTTTCTGTACCCTTGACCTCAGCACTTAAGGGCTGTGAAGTTCCTGCCAAAATTAAGATTCCCATTATTAACGATCTTTTAAATATTTTCTTCATATAAATTCCTCCTTTTTAATATCCTCTAGGTACTATTTCTATTTTTTAAGTATATATTTTTTTATTCCAGTGGCAACTCCATTATTTTGTACTGTATCTGTTACTGCCTTTGCATATTTTTTTACCTCCTCTGTTGCATTTCCCATAGCAATTCCGTATCCAACAGTCCCAAGCATCTCTATATCATTCTTGCCGTCTCCGATGGCATATGTATTCTCCAGTGGGATATTTAAATGCTCCAGAGCCTTTTGTATTCCAGTAGCCTTTGTGTTTTCTTTAAAATAAAATTCAAGGTGCATACTGCTGACACTGCTGAAATAATCGTATTCAGGATAATTTTTTATAAAATTCAAACAGTGATTAGTAATCTCATTATTTTGGCAAAGTATCTCAACTTTATAGACATCAATTTCATCTAAACTGTAATCATTTTTGAAAGCTTTTTTATGGATATTGGCCTTTTGAAAAAAATCATAAAATTCTTTATTTTCCCTTTTCATATAGGAATGTCCCCGACCATTAAGAGTATACTGTATATTTTTTTTATCAAAATTAGAGGCGAGCTCTTTAACAAATCCATTGCTGATGGGATTGCTATAGATAGTTTCATTGTTTATAATAACATGGGCTCCATTTGCCAGTATAAATCCGTCAAAGCCCAACTCAAGTATCTCTCTATCCAAAAATGCATATGGTCTTCCTGTTGCAATAAAAACATAATCTCCTCTCAACTGTAAAAGCCTTATCGCTTCTCTAACTTGTGGAGCAATTCTTGTTATACTGTTAAAACAGTCTATCAATGTGCCATCAATATCTAGAAATATTATATTTTTCATATCAACCTCGCTTTCGTTTTGTTACCACTCGTTATCATTCGTTATCACAAAGGTATAATACACCCTTTTTGAATTCTTGTCAACAACAAAATGAGAACAAATAAAAATACTCCCACAAATGGAAGTATTTTTATTTGTTTTTATATTAAATTAATATTATATTCTTTAAGCAGTTTAAGTATGTTTTTATCTGGTCCAATTTCAGTGATGATTCCATCAAAATCGATCAAGTTAGAAAAAATAAAGTTTGAAATAGTTTCAAATTTCGCATTAGAAGTTATTAGAAATCTCTCTTTGGAAATGCTCATAACTGTGCTTTTAGTGACTGCCTCTTCTGATATTCCAGTTCCCACATATCCGTCACAAAGAGTAATTCCATTACATCCTATAAAAGCCTTATTGCAACGATATTTCTTAATCTGTTCTATTGAATAAGAGCCTACACTTCCTCCCGCTACTGGATTATAATCTCCCCCTATAAAAATAAATTTTATTTTTGAATCCATAGGAATAAGAGAGGATATCTCAAGCATATTTGTTATCACAGTAATTGATTTATTGCCTGCTATTAATAGCTTAGCTATCATATAGGAAGTTGTAGACGCATCCAAAAAGATGACTTCATTATCCTGGATTAAATCAGAAGCCTTTCTAGCAATAACCTCCTTCAGCTCAGCATCTTTGGTAATACGACTGTTAAAACTTTCAGGTTTAATAAAAGATAATTTTAGTTTGATAGCTCCACCGTATGTCCGCTGAAGAAGCTTCATTTTTTCCAGTGCTTGCAGATCTTTTCTTATCATACTTTCACTTATTTTAAACTCTTTACTTAAATCTTTTACAAATACTTTTCCATTCTCATCCAAAATTTCTAAAATTTTTTTATGACGTTCCTCTATAAACATTTTATCTCCTGTTTTATCTTTTTTTATTCTCATTTATTATCAATATAACATAAAAAAAGCAAAGATACAATTGGGAAAAAAATGATAAATTTTAAATTAGAATCCAAAAGTAGGGTTTTGTATATAGAAGTAGCTTTTTTTTGGAAATTTTCTTAACTATCTAATTTCTTTCAGAATCTCTCCAGTGCAGATATTTTCAGCCCAGCCAGACATCTTTATACCATACCCTTCCCCTATAGAGATCTCAATTTTACCCCCTTCTGTAAAAAGTTGTAGCTCCCTCTCCTGGGTTTTTCCCAATCTGTGAGCAAGAGCTCCTGTAGCACAGCACCCTGTTCCGCACCCCAAGGTATGTCCAGCACCTCTCTCCCAGGTTTTTATCTCTATTCTTTTAGAATCTAAAATTTTTGCAAAATTTACATTTGTTTTTTGAGGAAATGAGGGATGATTTTCAATAGCACTTCCAATCTTTGCTATATCTATCTCTGAAAAATCCTCAACAAATATTACAGTGTGGGGAACTCCCATAAGAAGGGAGGAGAATAGAAATTCCTCTCCTAGAACATCTAATTTCTCCAGTAAAACTTCCTGATTGTAGCCGATTACAGGGATTGATGAGGATCTGAAATCCACCTCTCCCATCTCTACATCTATCTTTTCCACCTCTCCATTTTCATAGAGTTTCAGAGATATATCTTTAATTCCTGCCAATGTTTCTATGGAAAATTTCAGTGATTCCACAATACCTCTCTCATAGACAAATTTTGCAAAGCATCTTATCCCGTTGCCACACATCTCAGCCAGGGAGCCATCGGAGTTAAAATAGTTCATTTTAACCTGGGCCACTGAACTTTTTTCAGGAAACATAAATCCATCTGCTCCTACACCAAAATGTCTGTCACACACAGTTTTTGCAATTTTTTTTCCATCTAAAATTTTATAGTTATAACCATCGGCCAGTATAAAATCATTTCCCGCAGCCTGCATCTTCCAAAATCTCATATTTTCAGCTCCCTATAATTTTTTTTTATCAGAAACTATAACCTCAAAAGAGAGAAAAGTAAAATACAATCTGTGTATGTTAGATATTCATTTATTCTATTTGTAATTAAACCCTATACGATATATAATCAATGAAATTTAAATTAAAACAGATTGAGGAGCGGTTTTCAAAAGTAACTGTGGTCAGCTTAGCCAAGCGATAACACCAGAGGGAAAGGGAACACTGCCGAAATTTCAATAAGCTAGGCTGGCTATTGGAGTTGGGTATGTAGATAAGATCTGCATAACTGTCACTGGATTTTCTAGTGTTGTGCTCTCTGTTGGAACTATATTTTCGTTTATTATGAAAAATTAATTTTCGTATACGACTTTAGAGGCCAGCAGTTTGTAGATCTGCTGGTTTTTTTATTTGAATTTTCCTGATTCCTATAATATGAACATATATATGGAAAAATAAATCTAGATTTTAAACATTTCCAAGATATTTTTCCAATATTTTATGAACATTAAATTTGTAGAATTGGAGTCTAGAATATTTAATGAAAACTGTGTAGACTGTTTGTAAAGTAGTTTATTCTGATTAAAGGGGTGTGCAGAAGATGAGAGTAGTATTGAAATATGGTGGAACAAGTGTGGAGACAATTGAGAAGATAAAGGCAGTTTCAGAATATATAATCAAATTAAAAAACTCAGGTTATGATGAGATAGTGGTCGTGACCTCAGCC
The DNA here is from genome assembly GCA_051646055.1 of Fusobacteriaceae bacterium. Lineage (GTDB taxonomy): Bacteria > Fusobacteriota > Fusobacteriia > Fusobacteriales > Fusobacteriaceae > JAGNZR01. Next base: position 6,894 of record JBOFCM010000036.1, on the reverse strand, counting down.
ATGGGAAAGATGACAGACGACCTCATAAATAAAGCCCGGGAGCTCTCCAAAGCTCCAAATGTAAGGGAGCTGGATTCCCTCATGTCCATAGGTGAGCAGCAGAGTATAACTCTTTTATCCATGGCACTAAATGAGGGTGGGCAGGAAGCTGTATCCCTTACAGGATTTCAGGCCTGTATAAAAACTACGGGAGTTCATACGAAAAGCAGGATAAAAAGCATAGATACAACTAAGATAGAGAGATTTTTAAAAGAGGGAAAGATTGTAATAGTGGCAGGTTTCCAGGGAATAAATGATGAGGGAGATATAACAACTTTAGGAAGAGGGGGGTCAGACACCAGTGCAGTGGCTTTGGCAGCTTCTCTGGGATGTCCATGCAAAATATATACAGATGTAGATGGAATTTACAGCATAGACCCAAGGGTATATCCCAAAGCAAAAATATTGAACTGTATCTCCTACGAGGAGATGATGGAGATGGCTCATCTAGGTGCGGGAGTTATGGAGACAAGAGCGGTAGAGTTGGGAAAAAAATTCAATGTGCCGATTTTTGTAGGTAGAAGTTTAAGTGAGACAGGGGGGACAAATATAGTGGAGAGAGAGCAGATTTTAGAGGAGAAACTTGTAACAGGAATAAGTGTGACTAGAGAGATAATCATGACAAACATTTCAGGAGTGGAGTATTCAGCTAAAAATACAGCGGAAATTTTTACTCTCTTAAACCTCCAGGGAGTCAATGTAAATATGATAGTGCAAAATATCGATTCCAATGGGGATTTAGAACTCTCTTTTAGTTCCACAGCTTCAGAAAAATATCTTCTGGATTCAGCAATAGAGGAGATGAAAAATATTTTTCCAGGTATAAATGCAAAACACCTGGACAGTCTGGGAATGATCTCTGTTGTAGGGATAGGAATGGTCAACAACTCAGGGGTTGCAGGAAGACTCTTTTCAGCACTGAGCAGAGAAAATATAGATTTTTACCAGATCAGCACTTCAGAGATAAGCATATCATGGAGTCTGGAAAGAGAGCTTATAGATAGGGCTGTAGCTTCTGCAGCCAGAGAATTTAATCTTTAGGGAGGAAATATGAAAATAGCAATAGTGGGAGCAACAGGTTTAGTAGGAGGAACGTTTTTAAAGGTTTTAGAAGAGAGGGACCTGAAGATAGAGAAACTTTATCTTTTTGCTTCTAAAAACAGTGCTGGAAAAGAGATTCAGTTTAGAGGAAAAACATATATAATTGAGGAACTTGGAGAAAATAGTTTTGAAAGGGAGATAGATATAGCTCTATTTTCTGCTGGGGGAGATATCAGCAAAAAATATGCACCCATTGCAGTTGAAAATGGAATCTTGGTTATAGACAACTCCTCTGCCTGGAGAATGGAAGAGGAGGTTCCGCTGATTGTTCCAGAGGTAAATCCCGAAAAAGCCTTTGAAAACAGAGGGATAATAGCCAATCCTAACTGTTCTACAATCCAGTGCATGCTTCCTCTGAAAGCTCTCTCCCAAAAATATGGATTGAAAAGAGTAATTTTTAATACCTATCAAGCTGTATCAGGGAGTGGTTTAAAGGGAATCCAGGATCTGGAGGGTGGAGCCAGGGGAGAGGAACCTAGAAATTATCCCCATCCCATTGTAAACAACTGTCTTCCCCACATAGATCAATTTCTCCAAAACGGGTATACAAAAGAGGAGATGAAGATGGTCAATGAGACAAGGAAGATACTGGGGATACCCCATCTTCCAATTAATGCCACCTGTGTGAGAGTTCCAGTTTTAAATGGGCACTCAGTTTCCATCACTGTGGAACTGGAAAATAGTTTTGATCTGGAAGATGTGAGAAAAGTTCTAGGAGAGTTTCAGGGATTAGTTCTTCAGGACTCTGTGGAAAACAATCTCTATCCCCTTGCAGCTGAAGCCACAGGAAGAGATGAGGTCTTTGTAGGAAGGGTAAGAAGAGATTTCAGTGTGGAAAACGGAATCTCTCTCTGGGTAGTGGCAGACAATATCAGAAAAGGTGCTGCAACCAATGCTGTCCAGATAGCCCAGCTGTTTCAGAAAAATTAAAAAATCAAAAAATAAGAAAACTAAAAGGAGAAAAAATATGGGAATATTTACAGGTTCTGGAGTTGCATTGGTAACTCCCTTAGATAAAAACAATGGGGTAGACTACAATAAATTAAAAGAGCTTTTAGAGTTTCATGTTAATAATTTAACAGATGCCATAATAGTGACTGGAACAACAGGGGAAAGTTCCACAATGACTCAAGAGGAGCAGTTGGAGGTTATCAGATTTTCAGTAGAAACTGTTGGGGGGAGAGTTCCTGTGATAGCGGGAACAGGTTCAAACAATACAGCTCATGCTGTAGAACTGAGCAAAAAAGCTGATAGGCTGGGAGTAGATGGATTACTCCTGGTGACTCCCTATTACAACAAGGGAAATGAATCGGGGCTGATACACTATTTCAAAAGTGTAGCTGAAGAGGTAAGTTGCCCCATAATACTTTATAATGTACCTGGAAGAACAGGGGTAAATCTCTCTTTCAAGGTGCTGGAAGAGCTGGAAAAAGTTCCTAATATTGTAGGGATAAAGGAAGCCAGCGGAAATATCTCCTATGTTGCTGAGATAGCCAGATGTTTTCCAAAACTTGCCATCTATTCAGGAAATGACGATATGATTGTACCTGTGCTCTCTTTGGGAGGAAAAGGAGTTATCTCTGTTTCTGCCAATATTCTTCCCCAAGAGACTCACAATATGGTTCACTATTATCTCAAGGGGGAGACAGCCAAAGCAACTGAACTTCAGCTGAGATACAACGAGCTTGTAAACTGCCTGTTTATAGAGACTAATCCTGTTCCCATAAAGGAAGCCATGAATATTCTAGGATATCAGGTGGGAGGTTGCAGATCCCCTCTTCAGGAGATGGAAAAAGGCAACTGTGAAAAACTGGAAAAACTTTTAAAAAAATATGAGGTAGCCCTATGGAGATAATAGTTCACGGAGAGGGAGCCATGGGAAATGTCCTGGCAGACCTTATAAAAAATCAAGAGGAGCTCTTTCTCACTGGTTTTTCCAGTGAGCTGAAGGATGAGACGGGAGATATTATAATAGATTTTTCCCATCCCGGCAGATTGGAAACACTTTTGGACTATGCTGTGGAAAAAAAGATCCCTCTTCTCATAGCCACAACTGGATATTCAGAGGAGATTTCAGAAAAAATCCAGATTGCAGGAAGATGTATTCCAATACTGATCTCTACCAACACCTCCATAGGGGTCAATATTGTGAACAGAATACTGGAAAATATAGCTCCTGTTCTCTATAAAAATTTTGATATAGAGATTATAGAGAAGCACCACAATAAAAAACTGGATTCTCCCAGCGGAACTGCAAAAACCCTATACAACACAATAAAAAATTCCTGCTCTGAGGAGTTTAATGAGGTGCATGGAAGATTGGGAAACAGCAGGAGAGATAAGGGAGAGATAGGCATCCATGCAGTGAGGGGAGGAACAGTTGTGGGAGAACATTCTATTCTTTTTGCAGGGGAGGATGAGATTATAGAGATAAAACACACAGCTCTTTCCAAAAAAATTTTTGCCAAGGGAGCTATTGAAGCTGGAAAACTTCTTATAAAAAAATCAGCAGGGGTTTATACCATGAAGGATATATATTAAAAAATAAAAATAAAAAGGAGAGAGATAAAATGGAAAATCTGAATACAGCAGGGGAACTGATAGCATTTATAAAAAATTCTACAAAAAAAACTCCAGTAAAGGCATATATAAACGGGGATCTTTCAAATCTTTCTACCAGTGCCAAGGTTTTTAAGGGAGACGGTTCCTACTTTTTGGTGGGAGAGATGGAGGAGATAAACAGAATTTTGGAGGAGTACAGTGACAGAATCACAGATTATCATCTGGAAAACGACAGAAGAAATTCAGGAGTTCCAACCCTGGACTATTCCAATATCAGGGCGAGAATAGAGCCCGGAGCAACCATAAGGGATAAGGTAACCATCGGTGAAAATGCAGTAATAATGATGGGAGCAGTGATAAATATCGGAGCTGAGATAGGAGAAAACACCATGATAGATATGGGAGCTATTTTAGGAGGAAGAGCCATAGTTGGAAAAAACTGTCACATTGGAGCAGGGGCAGTTCTGGCCGGAGTTATAGAACCTCCCTCGGCAACTCCTGTTATAGTTGAGGACGGGGTGCTGATAGGTGCCAATGCCGTAGTGATCGAAGGAGTAAGAATCGGAGCAGGGGCAGTGGTAGGAGCGGGAGCCGTTGTTCTTTCAGATGTTCCTCCAGGGGCAGTAGTGGGAGGAAACCCGGCTAAGATAATAAAATCAGTGGATAGCAAAACTTTAGAAAAGACTCAGCTAGTTCAGGATTTAAGGAGATAAATTATGGAACTGAACAGCATTGTAAAAAATCTCAAATATTCTGTTATAAGAGAGATCAATGACCTGGCAAAAGAGCATGAAGGGGTGATTCAGCTCACAATTGGAGAGCCTGACATCCAGTCTCCCAAGGCTCTTGTGGATGAGGTTTTAGAGTATGGAAAGTCTGCTCATCTCACCTATCCTCCCACTGGAGGAGGAGTTGAGGTAAGGGAAAAGGTGGCTCAATATTATAACGAAACCTATGGAAGCGACTATAGGGAGAGCAATGTTATCATGAATATCGGTTCCTCAGAGGCTCTCTCCTCTGTGCTGAGAACCATACTCAACCCTGGAGATGAGGTCATCATCCCGGCTCCCTACTATCCGGGATATATTCCCATGATAGAGATGGCCTATGGTGTACCTGTGGTAGTAGATACAGCGGAAAACAATTTTGTACTCACTCCTGAAATACTGGAGAGTTATGTAGGTGAAAAAACCAAAGCCATTCTCCTTAGCAATCCCTCCAACCCTGCGGGAACAGTTATGAGCAGAGAGGAGGTAGAGAGACTGGCTGACTATCTCCAAGATAAAAATATTTTTCTTATCTCTGATGAGATTTACAGTGCCCTATCCTTCGAAGATTTTTTCTCTTTTGGAGCCTGTAAAAATATAAGGGAAAAACTTATAATAGTAAACGGATTTTCAAAATCCCACTCCCTCACAGGATGGAGAATAGGGTATACCATAGCTCCTGAAAAAATAAGAAAATTTTTTCTCAATGCAACCCTCTATAATGTCAGTGCTCCCATGGCCCTATCCCTCCAAGCTGCAAAGATAGCACTGGAGAAATTTCCATGCAGAAAGGATATATCTGAAATTTACAGGGAGAGAGCCTATTATCTCAGAGACAGACTTAATAGTTTAGGATTTCAGGTGGTGGACCCAAAGGGAGCTTTCTATCTCTTTGTGGGATACTCCGGAATTTCAGAGAAAAACTCCTTGGATTTTTGTTTGGAACTTCTGAGGGAAACTGGAGTAGCTGTAGTTCCTGGCATAGCCTTTGGCTCTGAAAAATATTTTAGAATCGCCCTGACCCAGGAACTTCCCATTCTCAGAGAGGTAGTGGAGAGACTGGAAAAATTTCTTAAAAAAATAGATTTAACAAGGAGTAACTATGAAAAGTTTTTACCGTAAAACCAGAGAGGAGCTACACAGAATTCCTGAACTGGCACTGGAAGAGTATAAAACAGCCCAATATATAAGGGATTTTCTAAAAAATCTGGATATCCAATACAGGGAGATAGGAACCAGTACAGTGGCCCTTATTCCGGGAGAACAAGATAGATGGATAGCTTACAGAGCTGATATAGATGCCCTCCCAATGAGAGAGGAAACCGGAGCAGACTATAGATCCCAGCATGATGGTTGCATGCATGCATGCGGACATGATGCCCATGTTACCAATCTTTTGTATTTTGCCAAATGGCTCAAGGAAAATAGAGACAGGGGGATGCCTCTTCACAAATCAGTTATGCTGATTTTTCAAGCTGCTGAAGAGGGAGAGGGGGGAGCCAAGGTAATTGCTGAAGATCCTCTCTACCGGAATAGGGAGATAGAGGGGATATTTGCCCTCCATGTCTACCCTGAAATTCCCGAGGGAAAAGCCTCCACACTTCCGGGACCTATGACCTATCAGAGTATCAATCTGGACATAAAGATATTGGGAAAAGGATGTCATGGAGCACAGCCCTTTAAAGGGATAGACAGCATCCTCATAGGAGCAAAACTTGTAGAGGCTTATCAGTCCATAGTTTCAAGAAATATAGATTCTGAGGAACCTATAGTCCTTACAATTGGAAGTTTTCATGCTGGAACAGTTAGAAATATAATTCCTGAAAAGGTGGAGCTTCTGGGAACCATAAGACTTATAAACAGAAATCTGATTCCTCTTGTTCAAAAGCGGATAGAGGATATAAATGAGGGATTCCAAAAGGCTTTTGGAGTTAAGATAGAGATGAATTTCCAGCCTAACTATCCAGGGATAGTAAACAGTTCTGAACTTTTTAAAGTTTTTGAAAAAGCCGTTCCAGAAGAGAGTAGATATTCTGGAATGAAGCTTTCAGGCTCTGAGGATTTTTCTTTCTATATGGAGGAGGGTGTACCGGGACTTATGTTTCTATTGGGCACTGGAAACAGAGAGAAAGGTTTTGACTATGCTCTTCATAACAGCAAATTTGATTTGGATCCAGAGGAGCTGACTCTGGGCTTTGAAATATTTAAGAATCTCCTTCAAGAGATGGAAGGGATTTAGTAAAATCAAGAGATTCAAAAAAAAGGGCTACCAGATATGGCAGCCCTTTTTAACAATCTGTTCTCTATTTTCTTCTAAAGATTTTCGATTCCAGTAACTTCGTACTCCTCTTCCTTGAGAACATCTATTATTACAGAGTCCTGAACATCTCCTTCAACTATTGCAAATTTATGGGCTAAATCAACC
>JBOFCM010000035.1:0-9532 GCA_051646055.1 Fusobacteriaceae bacterium | reverse complement strand
GAGAGAATGATAAAAAAGATAAATGAGAGTTATGAAAATATAATAAAAGATTTTTAAATGTAATTTTGAAGAAAATATGCTATACTTTTCTATGGAATAGAACAAAATACTTGGACGGAGGAATTTATGAAGCTGAGATCTCTTATTTTAGCAGCTGGAAAAGGAACGAGAATGAAATCTGATCTTCCCAAGGTAATCCATAAGGTAAACGGGATTCCTATGGTAAAAAAGATTATGGATCTTCTGAACGGAATAGAGGTAGAGGAAAATATTCTTATACTGGGACATAAAAAAGAAGTTGTATTGGAAGCTCTTGGAGATGTGGACTATGTAGTTCAGGAGGAGCAGTTAGGTACAGGACATGCTATACTTATGGCACAGCCTAAACTTAAAGATTTTCAAGGGGATATAATGGTCCTCTGTGGAGATACTCCCCTTCTTAGAAGAGAAACTCTGAAAAAAATATATGATCACCATAGAGAATCAGATGCTGTAACTACTCTTCTCACTTCAATATATGATAATCCTTTCGGATATGGAAGGATAGTCAAGGAAAAGGAAGATGTCGTAGCTATAGTAGAGGAGAAAGAAGCGACTCCAGAAATAAAAGCCATAAAAGAGGTAAATGCAGGAGTGTATATCTTTGATTCTCAGGAACTTTGGAAAGCTCTTTCAAAAATAGATAATAAAAATGATAAGGGAGAATATTATCTCACTGATGTCATCGGTATTCAGGTAAGAGAAGGCAAGAAAGTGGGAAGCTACCTTCTTCAAGATAATCTTGAAATACTGGGAGTAAACTCCAAGGTTGAGCTTGCCCAGGCTGAAGCTGAACTGAGAAGAAGAAAAAATATAGAACTTATGGAGGAAGGAGCTATAATTATAGATCCTGCCAACACATATATAGAGGATAGGGTTAAGATAGGAAGAGATACAGTTATCTATCCTGGAGCCCTTATACAGGGAGAAACCGAAATTGGTGAAAACTGTGAAATTCTTGGAAACACAAGAATAATAGACTGCAAAATAGGAAATGACGTGAGAATAGAGAGTTCGGCTCTAGAAGAGAGCATACTTGAAGAAGGGGTAACGATAGGACCTTTTGCCCATCTGAGACCAAAATCTCATCTGAAAGAGAAAGTTCATGTAGGGAACTTTGTAGAGATAAAGAAATCTACCCTGGAAAAGGGTGTTAAAGCGGGACATCTGACATATCTTGGAGATGCCACTGTGGGAGAGAAGACTAACATTGGTGCAGGAACCATAACCTGTAATTATGACGGAAAAAATAAATTTAAAACAGTAATTGAGAAAAACGTCTTTATAGGAAGTGACACTATGTTGGTAGCTCCGGTAACAATCGGAGAGGGAGCACTTACAGCAGCAGGTTCAGTAATTACAAAGGATGTACCTGGTAAAGCTTTAGCTGTGGCAAGAAGTAAACAGATAATAAAACTTGATTGGAGGAAAGATTAATGATCAATGCGGCAAATGTGAAAATATTTTCTGGAACAGCAAATATGGAATTAGCTGAAAAAATAGCAGCTACTTTTGGAACTCCCCTGGGAGACTCAAGAATCGTTAGATTTGAGGATGGAGAGGTATATGTAAAGATAGATGAGACAGTTAGAGGTAGAGATATCTTTGTAATTCAACCGACTTCTAATCCTGTAAATGAAAATCTTATGGAACTACTTATCTTTATAGATGCTCTAAAAAGAGCTTCAGCTAAGAGCATAAACGTTGTTATGCCATATTATGGTTATGCTAGACAGGATAGAAAAGCCAGCCCTAGAGAGCCAATCACATCGAAACTTGTGGCAAATCTTCTTACAGAAGCAGGAGCAAACAGAGTCGTAACTATGGATCTTCATGCTGACCAGCTTCAGGGATTCTTCGATATCCCAGTAGATCATCTACAGGCACTTCCACTTCTTGCTAAGTATTTTATCAAAAAAGGACTTAAAGGGGATGAGGTAGTAGTTGTATCTCCTGATATCGGCGGAGTAAAGAGAGCTAGAAAACTTGCTGAGTGGTTAGATTGTAAAATCGCCATCATAGACAAAAGAAGACCAAAACCTAATATGTCTGAGGTTATGAACCTTATAGGAGAGGTAGAAGGTAAAACTGCAATATTTATCGATGATATGATAGATACGGCTGGAACAATAACTGGAGGAGCAGATGCTATAATAGCAAGAGGTGCTAAGGAAGCATATGCTTGTTGTACACATGGAATTTTCTCGGGACCAGCTATTGAAAGAATTAAGAATTCGGCACTTAAAGAGGTTGTTATAACAGACTCTATCAGACAGCCAGACAACAAAAGAATAGATAAGATAAAGATACTTTCTACAGGAGAGATTTTTGCAGAAGCACTGACTAGAATAGTTAATAATCAGGCTATATCTGACCTTTTCGAGAAAGTTAGAGTTGACTAAAATAAAAAAATGAAAGAAGCATCCTTCGGGGTGCTTTTTTTTCTAGAAAAAAATCAATTTTTATGATATCATATGATACAATATTCGTTGTAAAATATTTAAAAATAGGATAAAGGTGCTAAAAATGGTCCATATATATTTTAAAGCCTCTGGAACCGACTATAAAAAAATAGGTAAGTTTCTGGCTATCGACAGTGTAATAATCTATCCTACCGATACGGTCTATGGAGTAGGAGCTAGAATGGAGTCTGAAAATGCCATAAAAAAGCTCTATGAGGCCAAAAGCAGGGCTTTCACATCGCCACTGATTGCACTTGTTAGCTCTCAGGAAAAAGTGTTTGAAATAGCCAGGGTAACACCAGCCAAAAAAGAACCTGTAAAAAAACTTATGGAAAACTTTTGGCCTGGAGGTCTCACAATAATATTGAAAAAAAAGGCTAATGTTCCGGACATTATGGTATCTGGAGGAGAAACCGTAGGAGTACGTATGCCCAATCATCCTATAGCCCTTAAAGTTATAGAGGCAGCGGGAGGGGTTTTACCTACAACAAGTGCCAACATTTCAGGAGAGGCAACTCCTAAATCTTATGGGGAGCTTTCTCAGGAGTTCAAAGAGCGGGTAGACGTAGTTATAGATGATGGAATCTGCCCTATAGGAACAGAGTCAACTATAATAGATATGAGCAGTAAAAAAATAAAAATTTTAAGAACGGGAGCTATTACAAAGGAGCAGATTGAAGCTGTAATAGGACCTTTTTAATGAAGGAGAATAAAGAATAATGAAAATGCAGAAAATGAATCCTAATAACATGAATCCAATGGAGATGAATAATGCATCAGCTATGATGGGTATGATGAATCTTATGCAAAAAATAGGTAAGGGAAAGAGAAAATATTCTGTTGCCCTGGATAAGAATGAGAAGAAATTTTTAGGAAAATTCCTGGAAGAGGGAAAAAAGCAGTTTGATCCATCTGTTCCTGGAGCGGCTCAGATGAAACCGGTAGCTGAGTTCTTTGAGTACATGATAAGTATATGTAATAGCAAGGATAAAAGTGAGATCAGATTCAGTTTTGAAGAGCTGGAGTTCTTCAAAAAAATGCTTTCTGACAGTGTGAAAGGTATGGAAGGAATGAATTTCAAATGGTACCAACTCATAAGAAAGTCTATGGCTAAAGTTATGGTAAAACAATATAGAGAACTACTTAAGAAAATCAATTAAATTTAACATACTATTTGACATAGTATGAAAATTATGATAAAATAATTTGGTATTATGAAAATACACATCAGTTATTTCTAAGTGTGGTGTCCCGAAATATTTGGGATAACTTAGTTTTGAGACTGATGGAAGAATAACCTAATTAGACTTTGAGGAGGAAAAAAATGGCAGTAATAACTATGAAGCAATTATTAGAAGCTGGAGTTCACTTCGGACACCAAGCTAAGAGATGGAACCCAAAGATGAAACCTTACATCTTTACAGAGAGAAACGGGATCCACGTAATCGATCTACACAAATCACTTAAGAAAATCGAAACAGCTTACGACGCTATGAGAGAAATCTCTGCAGCTGGTGGAAAAGTTCTTTTCGTAGGAACTAAGAAACAGGCTCAAGAGGCTGTAAAAGAGCAAGCTGAAAGATCAGGAATGTTCTATGTAAACAACAGATGGTTAGGAGGAATGCTTACTAACTACAAAACAATAAAAACTAGAATCGCTAGATTAAAAGAGCTTGAGACTATGGAAGCTGATGGAACTTTAGATACAGCTTACACTAAGAAAGAGGCAGCTAACTTCAGAAAAGAGCTAGTAAAACTTTCTAAGAACCTTTCTGGAATCAAGAACATGGAAGATGTTCCTGCTGCTATATTTATAGTAGATGTTAAGAAAGAAACTCTAGCAGTTGAGGAAGCAGCTTTACTTGGAATTCCTGTATTCGCTATGATCGATACTAACGTAGATCCAGATCAAATCACTTTCCCAATCCCTGCAAACGACGATGCAATCAGATCGGTAAAACTTATCGCTTCTGTAATGGCTAACGCTATAATCGAAGGAAAGCAAGGAACAGAGGTTGCTGGAGCAGAGACTGTAAACGTTGAAGAAGGATCAGCTGAGTAATCACTAAACCTAAATAAAAGATTTGGAATTGAGTAATAATGCATTACTCAATTCTTCGTATATAAAAATAAAAGATAAAACTTAGGAGGTTATACACATGGCAGAAATAACAGCAAGCTTAGTAAAAGAGCTAAGAGAGAGAACTGGTGCTGGAATGATGGATTGTAAAAAAGCACTTACAGAGATGGGTGGAGATATAGAGAAGGCTATCGACCTGTTAAGAGAAAAAGGAATAGCTAAAGCTGCTAAAAAATCTGGAAGAGTAGCTGCTGAAGGATTAATATTCGAGGGAGTTTCAGCTGATCACAAAACTGCTATAGTTCTTGAGTTCAACTCAGAAACTGACTTCGTTGCTAAGAACCCTGAGTTCAGAGATTTTGGAGCGAAATTAGTAGAGCTTGCTCTTACTAACGACGTAAAAACTATCGAAGACTTAAACAATGTAGAAGCAGAAGCTGGAAAAACAGTTGCTGCGGCTATCTCTGAGCTTATCGCTAAAATCGGAGAGAACATGAACCTAAGAAGATTCGAAAAAGTTGTAGCTAAGGACGGATTTGTAACTACTTACAATCACCTTGGAGGAAAGCTTGGAGTTATCGTTGAGATGACAGGAGAGGCTACTGAAGCTAATCTTGTAAAAGCTAAGGATATCGCAATGCACGTTGCTGCAATGGATCCAAAGTACTGCCAAAAGTCAGAGGTTACTACTGACGATCTTGAGAGAGAGAAAGAGATCTCTAGAAAGCAGTTAGAAGCTGAAGGAAAACCAGCTCAAATCATAGAGAAAATCCTAATCGGAAAAATGAACAAGTTCTATGAGGACAACTGTTTAGTAAACCAGATTTTCGTAAAAGCTGAAAACAAAGAGACAGTTGCTCAGTTTGCTGGAGATATCGCAGTTGTATCATTCAAGAGATACAAAGTTGGAGAGGGAATCGAGAAAGAAGAAGTAGATTTCGCAGCAGAAGTTGCAGCTCAACTTAAGGCGTAATTAAAAAGATTGAGTAGGGAGTGCAACTGCATTCCCTATTTTTATAACATCTGTGATATATATTTTAAAAAAATTTAAAAAGGAGTTGTTTATGGGATCGGTTTATAAAAGAGTACTGTTAAAACTCAGTGGAGAAGCACTTATGGGAGACCAGGAATTCGGAATATCTTCAGAAGTTATCACTTCTTATGCAAAGCAGATAAAAGAGGTAACTGACTTGGGTGTGGAGTTAGCTATAGTTATAGGTGGAGGAAATATTTTCAGAGGAATTTCTGGATCTGCTCAAGGAATTGACAGAGTTACAGGAGATCATATGGGTATGCTTGCCACTGTAATTAACTCTTTGGCTCTTCAAAATGCCATAGAGAAATTGGGAGTTCCCACAAGAGTTCAATCAGCTATAGAAATGGAGAAGATAGCAGAACCTTTTATCAAGAGAAAAGCCCAGCGTCATCTGGAAAAAGGAAGGGTAGTAATTTTCGGTGGTGGAACAGGAAACCCTTACTTTACAACAGATACAGCAGCAGCTCTAAGAGCTATAGAGATAAATGCTGATGTAGTTATGAAAGCTACAAAGGTAGACGGGGTATATGATAAAGATCCTATGAAATTCTCAGATGCTAAAAAATATGAGACTATAACTTATACTCAGGTTTTAAATGAGGATCTGAAAGTTATGGATGCCACAGCAATATCCCTATGTAGAGAAAACAAACTTCCTATAATTGTATTTGATTCTGTAACTGAGGGGAATATCCTAAAAGTTATGCAGGGTGAAGATATAGGAACTACTGTAGTAGAAGCATAAAAAAAAGATATAAGGAGAGAAAAAATGCCAGCACAAAAATTATTAAAAGATTCAAAAGATAAAATGGCCAAGGCTATTGAGTCTACAAAAAACAGATTTGGTTCAATAAGAGCGGGAAGAGCTAACGTATCTATGTTAGACGGAATAAAAGTGGATATGTACGGAAGCGAAACTCCTATTAACCAGATAGGAACTGTATCAGCTCCAGAAGCTAGAATGCTTATGATTGATCCTTGGGATAAATCTATGATTCCTACTATTGAGAAAGCTATAATGCAGTCAAATATCGGGCTTACTCCAGGAAATGACGGTAGAGTAATAAGACTTAGAATACCTGAGCTTACTGCTGACAGAAGAAAAGAGTATGTAAAACTTGCTAAAACTGAAGCTGAAAACGGTAAAGTAGCAGTAAGAAACATCAGAAAAGATGCTAACAATCACCTTAGAACTCTTGAGAAAGATGGAGAAATCTCTGAAGATGACCTAAAGAGAATGGAAGGGGAAATCCAAAAAATTACTGATGCTACTATCAAAACTATAGATGAATTACTGGCTCTTAAAGAAAAAGAGATTACAACTGTATAATAACTTCTAAAATATTCCGAGAGCTGTGCTCCTGCAAAAGGACTCTGCAAGGCTCTCCCCATAATTTAAAAGTTTCAGTATTAAAATAAAAAAGTATAAAAAAAACTTGCAAAAATATGTAAGCTTTGGTATAATTATAAATGCCCTGCTTGAAGGTAATATCCTTTGGGCCAAAACCATAGGGAGGAGGTAAGTAAATGAAAAAATACGAAATTATGTACATCATCAACCCAACAATCTTAGAAGAGGGAAGAGAAGCTACAATCGAGAAAGTTGCAGGAATACTTGCAAAGGCTGGAGCTAATGTTCTTAAAAACGAGAAGTGGGGAGAGAGAAAACTAGCTTATCCTATCGATAAAAAGAGAACTGGATTCTACGTTCTAACTACTTTCGAAATGGACGGAACTAACTTAGTTGAAGTTGAAGGAAAGCTTAACATTACTGAAGAAGTAATGAGATATATCATCGTTAAGCAAGCGTAATTAACTCAATTAAAAATGTGAAGTTTACAAAAAAAGGAGGAATTAAAAAATGGCAGAATTCAGAAGAAGAAGAGCTAAACTTAGAGTTAAAGCTCACGAAATCGATTACAAAAACGTTGATCTTTTAAAGAGATTCGTTTCTGATAAGGGGAAGATCAATCCATCAAGAGTAACTGGAGCTAACGCTAAGTTACAGAGAAAGATTGCTAAAGCTGTTAAGAGAGCTAGAAATATCGCTCTTATACCTTATACAAGAACTGAAAAGTAAAATTTTCAAAGAGCCTGGTTTCCAGGCTCTTTTTTCATATTAAAACTCAGAGAGATAAAAAAAAGACATGCTATCAATTTAGCCTGTCTTTTTTTTAAATTATGCAGTTTTAAAGCGATAATTACTTGCTTAAGATTTTAGAAAGCTTGTCACTTAGAGTGTTAGCATTAACTTTAAGCATTTGCATAACTTCAACTTCGTTAGCTCCTTTTAAAGCTTTAAGTACTTTAGTACAAACTTTAACTTTTACTGGAGTTCCGTTGATCATTATCTTAGTTGATTGTAGGTTTGGCTTCCAAACTCTTCCTGTAACTCTGTGAGAGTGAGAAATTTGGTTTCCGAAAGTTATTCCCTTTCCTGATATTTCACATCTTTGCATAGTGGCACCTCCTTCTTAGATTGATTGTACGATTAATAGTACAGGCTATTATATCATTGAAAGTGCAAAAAATCAAGTAAAAATTTAAATATGTATATTTCATATTCTCTCTTTTATATGATATAATGTAAGAGAAAATATAATGGGCAAGTTGTATAAAAAATAATGCGTTACATATGGGAGATGTTATGAATAGTCATAGTTATTCTGTTTTAGAATTTGATAAATTAAGGGAGGAAGTTGCATCATATGCAGTAGTAGAAACTACTTACAGAAGAGTTTTGGAACTTCAGCCTATGAGGGATTATTCCCAATTACAGAGAGAATTTGAAATTGCAAGAGATTTTATGGATCTTCTTAAATTTGACGGAGGATTTGAGCCTTCAGGAATAGACGATATATGTCACCTGAGTAAAAAAGTTCAACTCCTAGGAAGTTACTTAGATGCAGAAGAACTTTGGAAATTGAATCAGAATCTGAGAATTTTCAGAGTTTTCAAAAATCGTCTGGAGGAGCTGAATAAATACAGATATTTAGGCAACAGATTTCAGGAGATACCTGTGCTTAAGCATATTGAAGATATAATAAATAAAACTGTGGACAATGAAAAAAACATAAAGGATGAAGCTTCTAATGATCTAAGAGATATAAGAGTTCATAAAAAAGTTCTTGTAAGCAATATCAGACAGAAATTTGATGATATATTTGCCAATCCCGCATATGCCAATGCTATTCAGGATAGGATTATAACTTCAAGAGACGGACGTAGTGTGATTCCTGTAAAAGCAGATTTTAAAGGTGTTATTAAGGGAATAGAGCATGACAGGTCTTCCAGTGGTCAGACTGTTTTTGTGGAACCACTGTCAATAGTGTCTCTCAACAACAAGATGCGTGAACTGGAACTCCGTGAGAAAGATGAGATTAGAAAGATCCTTCTCCGTATAGCCGGAACTATAAAAGAAAATCATGAGAACATAACTATGCTGGGAGAAGCTGTTTTGGAATTGGACTTTTTAAATGCCAAATCCCAGTATGCACTGGACAAAAAATCCATAGTTCCCAATCTCAATACAAGGGAGATGCTAATTTTGGAAAAAGCCAGACATCCTCTTATTCCTGCGGATAAGGTTGTGCCTTTGACTTTCGAAATAGGAAAAGGTTATAACACTCTTCTGATTACAGGACCTAATACAGGAGGAAAGACAGTTGCCTTAAAAACAGCTGGTCTTATAACTCTTATGGCTCTTTCTGGAATTCCCGTTCCTGTTGGAGAGGGAAGTAGCATAGGAATGTTTACGGGAATTTTTGCTGATATAGGAGACGAACAGAGTATAGAGCAAAACCTATCATCTTTCTCGGCACACCTGAAAAACATTCAGGAGATCCTCAATGGTATAACTAAAAACTCATTGGTACTTTTGGATGAGCTGGGATCGGGAACAGATCCAGTAGAGGG
>JBOFCM010000034.1:0-2503 GCA_051646055.1 Fusobacteriaceae bacterium | reverse complement strand
AGCATCTTTACCAGGATATCTTCAGGCTGTGGGAATGTTTATGATGCAATTATTAATCAATGGACTCATAACTTCTGGAAGTGGTCAGGCTGCTGTTACGATGCCGATTATGTTGCCAGTTGCTGATATGATAAATATGACAAAGCAGACTGCTGTTCTAGCTTTTAATTTTGGAGATGGATTTAGTAATTATGTTTTACCTACATCTTCTGCTCTTATGGGATTCTTGGCAGTAGCTAATATTCCGTACGATAGATGGATGAGATTTATGTGGAAACTTTTTTTGATTTGGATAGTCACAGGATCTATTCTGATAGTGATTGCAAATGCTACTAATTATGGACCATTTTAACAAGAAACTTTGGGAGATGAGATAATTTTGAAAAATAAAGTATGGAAGTACATTGATGAAAAAAAAGATGAGTTCTTAGTGATGTCTGACTATATTTTTGATAATCCAGAACTGGGTCTTCAAGAATTTAAGGCGGCAAATCTTCTTACAGAGCATCTAGAAAAAAAAGGATTCTCTATAGAGAGAGGATTAGGAGGCTTTGAAACAGCATTTAGAGCTATATATTCAAATAATGCTAACGATTCTGATTCGGTTCCATCTATAGGACTACTCTGTGAATATGATGCTTTGGAAAATCTTGGACATGCTTGTGCTCACAATATGCAGGGTCCTGCTATTTTACTTGCAGCCGAAGCCATAAAAGAAACTATAAAAGACCTGCCATACAAACTTGTAATCTATGGAACTCCTGCTGAAGAGACTATAGGTGGAAAAATAAAAATGGTTGAAGAGGGTTTTTTTAATGATATTGATGTTGCACTTATGATGCATGGCTCTTCTACTACAACTACGGATATAAAATCTTTAGCAATGACAAATTTTAATGTTGATTTTTTTGGAAAAAGTTCCCATGCTGCTCTCTCACCAGAAAAAGGTAGAAGTGCACTGGATGGTATACTTCTGTTTTTCCAAGGAATTGAGTTCCTAAGAGAGCACATTAAAGATGGAACTAGAATCCATTATACAATATCCAATGCTGGTGGTCCTGCCAATGTTGTTCCTGAATTTGCCCAGGCAAAAATAAGTATTAGATCCTATGAGAGACCTTACCTTGATAGTGTCATTGAAAGAGTAAAAAAAATAGTTCAGGGGGCTGCTCTCATGACAGAAACTGATAGTAAAATGATCGAAACTAAGAAGTTAGATAATAAAATTCCTGTTCTGGAGCTCAACAATCTTCTTATGAAAAATGCAGAGCTTTCAGGAGCTCCAAGAATAAGTCCCCCTAGAGAAAAAACAGGTTCTACTGATTTTGGGAATGTGATGTACATGGTTCCTGGAACATGTATAAGAGTTGCCTTTGTAAATGAGGATGCAACTTCCCATTCAAAAGAGTATTTGGATATGGGAAAAACTTCTCAAGCCCAGGATGCAATTCTCTATGGATCAAAAATTTTATCAGGGGCTGCACTGGATATGATTGAAAATAATGAAGTTCTAGAAGCTATAAAAAATGAATTTTTAGAAACAAAGAAAAAAATGAATAAAATATAAGTATATAAAAAAAATTTAAAATTTTTTAAAGGAACTTTGCTAATTTTTTAGTAAATTATTATAGATTCGACATCTTAATTATCCCCCAAAAAAAGCCTGGACTCCCCCCTATGTTCCAGGCTTTTTTTATTGGCTCCATCTCAAATTATATTTTCAATATCACGATTTTTTCTATTTACTCCTTCTTTTCCCCAAAGGAAACATATATAAAAATAAATCTTTCTGTGACGGAACTCATTACGACATTGGTTTCAAAGATTTTAATTTAACAGGGAGTAAAGATATATAGATATATTTTGTTGCTTATGAAAACAGAGTGGAATAAAAAAACCTTCTCTAAAAAAGGAAAAAGACAGTTTTTTCCTAAGATAAGCATGACGTTAAATTCCTTAATTTAGTATTTTGGTAATCCATTTTGACAAAAAAGACTGCATCCCCGCGGTCTTTTTGTTTGTTTTTTTATTTTTCCAAAAATTTTTTTAAACTTTTTACCAACTTCTGTCGTCTAAATATCGTAATTGAAAAATGAATTTCTCCCCTGAAATAATTTTTTCATAAAATATATTTTCTCCCCAAGAAAAATATATGAAAAAGTCTGATTCTTTCAGGCTTTTTTTCTTTTTCTGAGAAAAAAGTATTCTGTCTAATGTTCCAATTTTTTTCCCTGCCCTAGATTTTTTCTGAAAAATGGGTTATACTCAAACTGACTTCTGGGGAGAAGTTTTTTGGGGAGAAAATTAAATAGTCGAAAGAGTTTCCATGGGGAGACTCTTTCTTTTTTTAGAAAATTAAAAAAACTCTGAGAAACCAGTTTCTCAAAGTTTTTATTTTTTTCTATTATTTTCTGTCGCTGCCTCTATCTATTAGTCTATCTGCCGTCCACCAATCTTCCGTCTGTGAATCATTTTTATTTACAGTCTCAGTAATCTCAACTTT
>JBOFCM010000033.1:0-2387 GCA_051646055.1 Fusobacteriaceae bacterium | reverse complement strand
CTATATTGCAGATAATTTTCTCCCAGATATCTCATACTAACCCTCCTTACCCTATCGCCTTATGGTTTTAAGTCTGTTAAATAATTCTAGCTTTTTTCAAAAATCTTGTCAATAAAAACAACCTTGTAAATTTCTAGGGTACCATATTTTGATGAATTGTGATATTATAAGTGGTGATAAAAAAGCAGAAAGGGTGATTTTTAGCTATGTTGAGGAAAGTATTTGATAGTATGAGTACAGGAGTGGTAATTTTAAATGGCGAAGCAAAAGTAAAAGTTTTTAATAAATACATGGATAACTTCTTGAAGGAAAGAAATCTCTCCCGAGAGGAATGGGAAAGCATGGGAGAACTTTTTGGAAATCTTTTTTCATGCATCCATACCCAGGAAAAAGGAAGAAAATGCGGTGAAACAGAAAACTGTCTTGATTGTCCCCTGAGATCCTCTCTTCCAGAGGTATCAGAATCTAAGCAGATAGTAGTTTTTGAAAAAGAATTCTATGATCCTGAAAATGGAGGGAAAAATTACTACGGAATCAGTATGAAACCCATGGGTGTAGAGGAAAAAGAAGATGTTCTTGTAGAGCTTTTTCAGATAAAAAATAGCAGTAGGGACATTATCTCTATTCACCATGAAAATCTGACGGAAAAAGTTGATGAATATAGAGAAAAATCTTATAAAGATATGCTTACAGGATTGTACAGCAGAAATTTTTTTGAGGATAAAATTCCAGAACTGTATGAAAATTTAGAAGAAACAGGAATATCATTAATAGATCTGGACGGTCTAAAAATGATAAATGACAGATCCGGACATATTGCAGGAGATGAAATTATAAGGGAAACAGCTGAGATAATAAAAGAAATTGTGGGAGAAAATGGATACTCTATAAGAATGGGAGGAGATGAGTTTGTTATAATTTTTGATACAGACTCAGAGACTGCAGGCAGATTGAATCATAAAATACTGGAAGAGGGAAAAAAGAGAGAAAATCTTTTCAGTATAGGTTATTCAAATAGAAGAAATAGAGAGGAAAAGATAGAAAATATCCTAAGAAGAGCTGATGAAGCTATGTATACAGCCAAGAAAAATGGAAAAGGGAAGCTTGTAATAGGATATTAGAGAAACAGGGAGAGAATGAAAATTCTCTCCCTTTAAATTAGATTTTTTTACTGTATTGAACTACATCTGGTAAATTTTTGAGGCTCAGTTCTGATAGAATGTTCTCCACAAATTTATGTCCCAGTATATGCTCCAGGACAGAGTAGTATGAGATAATAAAGGGCTTATACTCCTCCTTTTTAAATCCTATGGGATTTTCTCTCCGGAAATATGGAGAGGTAGACTTGGTGATATCCATACAGGGAAAATCTGTATCATTCATAGCCATAGATTCATTTTTTTTGGTGGGAACCATTATATATAGAAGAGATTCATCCTCTTCACACATGATTTCCAGAGGATAGATAGAGCACCAGAGGGGTTTAGTATCGATTATCTCGCCCAGATTCATTCCTCTATCAATACATATTTTATGGATGGCACAGAGTTTTTTATCTACATGGATGCATGAGCAGGTACAACGGTCAAAAGTCTTTTTAACATGCTCCTGGGGGATAAGCATAGGGTCATTTTTTATGGACTCTCTAATCTCCTTCTCGGTAAGCCCCTCCTCTTTTAAAATTGACACAGCCTGGGTCAGTGAATCATATTCCTCCAAATTTTCCAGAATGACCTCTCTGGATTTTTCACTGAACTCGTAAGGGAATTGGACACAGCAGTTAGTCAGACAGTTGAAACAGTCAAAGTTTGTAGGGAGAAGAAAACTTTTTAGGTCCACAAGGGCAGGGTATTTTTTTCCTCCTATAGTCACCTCTGTTTTCAGAGTTGGTACGAGGGAAAAATAGTTTCTTATCTTTTTGGCCAGTTTATAATCTATCTGAAATCCCTTATGCATAAAATATCTCATAATTCCTCCTAAATTTTTTTCTTATCCGTCTATTATACCATATTCTTCAGAAATATGATATTATATAGAAAATAGAATACTGGTGTCAGGGAGGAAAGTATGGAAGTGATAGTGAAAAGATTTCAGGAACTGAATCTAGAGGAACTCTATGAAATTTTAAGGGTGAGAAGCGAGGTGTTTGTTGTAGAGCAGAACTGCCCCTATCTAGATCCTGATGGAAAAGATATGGACTCTGAGCATCTTATGATCAGAGAGACTGGGGAAATTTTAGCTTATGCTAGAATTTTAAAGCCTGGAATTTCATACCAAGAAAGTTCCATAGGGAGAGTACTGACCGTTGAAAAAGCCCGTGGAAGATCTCTGGGAAAAAAACTGATAGAGGAAGCTATAAACCACATTACTGGAGTCTGGAAAGAGAG
>JBOFCM010000032.1:0-1388 GCA_051646055.1 Fusobacteriaceae bacterium | reverse complement strand
GATATAACAGATTATCCAATGCATAAAAGAGCAGATATGGGAATTGGATATTTGGCTCAAGAACCTTCGATTTTCAGAAATCTCTCAGTTGAAGATAATATATTAGCCATACTGGAGATGAAGGGGTTACCTAAAAAAGAGCAGATAGAAAAAATGCAAGGGCTTTTAGAGGAGTTTAAATTAACCCACGTATCTAAATCTATGGGATACTCTCTTTCGGGAGGAGAGAGAAGAAGAGTTGAGATAGCTAGAACAATAGCAAATAATCCAGATTTCATCTTGTTAGACGAACCTTTTGCAGGAGTAGACCCAATAGCAGTTGAAGATATTCAGCAGATTATTAGATATTTAAAGGAGAGAGGGTTAGGAATTTTAATAACAGACCATTCAGTTAGAGAAACACTGTCTATTACTGAAAAGGCCTATATAATGGCTAACGGAGAAGTTTTAGTAAGCGGAACTCCAGAAGAGATAGCTAATAACGAAATGGCAAAAAAAATATATTTAGGAGAAAACTTTAAATTAGACTAGATAAAAAATTTGAGATATATTGGAGGAAACACAGATTATGTTAAGAGGGAACGAAATTAGAAGTAAATTTATAAATTTTTTTAAAGAAAAAACTCATAAGCATTTTGAAAGTGCTTCACTTATTCCTGATGATCCAACTCTTTTATTAACAGTTGCAGGAATGGTGCCATTTAAACCTTATTTCCTAGGACAAAAAGAAGCTCCAACACCAAGAGTTACAACATATCAAAAATGTATCAGAACAAATGATTTGGAAAATGTTGGAAGAACTGCTAGACATCACACTTTTTTTGAGATGTTGGGCAACTTTTCATTTGGAGATTATTTTAGAGAGGAAGCTATCGTTTGGTCTTGGGAGTTTATAACAGAGATATTAAAATTAGAAAAAGATAAATTATGGGTATCAGTTTTCACAACAGATGATGAAGCGGAGAAAATTTGGATAGAAAAATGTAATTTTCCTAAAGAGAGAATAGTGAGAATGGGAGAGTCAGAAAACTGGTGGGCAGCGGGACCGACGGGCTCATGTGGTCCATGTTCAGAAATTCACGTTGACTTAGGCTCAGCTTATGGTGGAGATGAAAACTCTAGGCTAGGCGACGAAGGAACAGACAATAGATTTATTGAAATTTGGAACTTAGTATTCACTGAATGGAATAGAATGGAAGACGGGACATTACAGCCGTTGCCAAAGAAAAATATAGATACAGGAGCAGGATTAGAAAGATTGGCTGCAATGGTCCAAGGGAAATCAAATAACTTTGAAACAGATTTATTATTCCCAATCGTTCAAGAAGCAGGAAGATTAACTAATACTCAATATGCTGTAGCACCTGAAAAAGATTTCTCATTGAAAG
>JBOFCM010000031.1:0-1259 GCA_051646055.1 Fusobacteriaceae bacterium | reverse complement strand
CTTTTTCTTTCTTTTTCACACATTTTGTCTCACTTGTCCTCTCTCCCTCTATTTTCCTTGTTTCATCTCTCTTCCTTTCATTTTCTCACTCTCATTCTTACCCTCCCCCATTTATTTTTCTCACTTTTGCTCTCTCCTTCACGCATTCCATTGCTTTTTCTTGTTTTTCTTGTCTCCTACTCTTTTAATCTTTTATTTTCTCTGTCTTTTGCTCTTTCCTTTATTCATTCACTCTCTCTGTTACTCTCCCTCTGTCCCTTATTCTCTTTACTGCTCTCCCCTATTTCTCACTCTTTCTTTCTCTCCCTCATTTTGGCACTTATACTCTCCCTCTTGTCCTTTCTCCATCTCTTTCCATCTCATTCTCTCTCACTTGATTATTCTCTCCTTCAATTGTTTCTCGCTCTCTCTCTCTTACCCTCTTGTTCTATGTCCTTCAATTATTTCATTGTTTAATCTTTTCCTCTTTCTTCCATTTCTCCTCCTTTCTTTCTCCTGTTTTTTTTGTCACTCATCTATTCTCTAGCTCATTCTGTCTCTCTCTCTCTCTCTCTGCTGCAGTTCCCCTTATTTCTTCCATTTTCTTTCCCTTCATCGCTCTCTCGTCCACTCTCTCAATCATTCCCTTATTTCTCCCCATCCTCTCTTCCTCACCCTCTCTTCCACTTTTCCCTGTTCCCTCGCTCACCCTCTTACTCACTTATTCTCTCTCTCCCTCGTTTCTTTTTTCTCTCGTTTTATCTCCTTCACTTATTGCACTGCTCATTTTCTTCTTCCCTTCCTCATTTCTCCCTCTTTCTCTCTCTTTCGTATTCTGTCCCTCACTCTTATTCTCCCCTCCACTCTTTACTACTCGTGTTACAATTTCTCTCTTTCGTTTTCTCCTTCATACTCTTCCTTGCTTATTCTCTCTTTATTTTTCCCTCTCATTCTCTCTCAATTGCTTATTCTCTCCTTCACTCATTCATTCTCCCCTTGCTTGTTCTCTCTCTCCCTCCCTCTCTCCCCATACGCTTCCTTAGATTATTCTCTCCCTCATTCTCTATCTTGTCCTCTCTTTTTCTCTTTCCCTCTCATTCTCTCTTAATCGCTTATTCTCTTTTCTTTTCTCTCATTCCTTCTCTCCTGCATACTGTTCCTTGCCTGTTCTGTCATTTTGTCCCTCACTCTCTCTCTTTTGCTCTGTCACTCATAATCTGCTTAGCTTATTCTTTCTTTCTCTCTCTCTCTCTCTCTCTCTCTCTCTCTCTCTCTCTCTC
>JBOFCM010000030.1:0-1114 GCA_051646055.1 Fusobacteriaceae bacterium | reverse complement strand
AAGTGAAGCAAATATATTAACGTGACCCATTCCTCCCACATAGTGACCTAGAAGAGACTTGGCAAAACGGAATATCTTATTGGTTATTCCAGAGCTGTTCATAAGAAGCCCTGTGAGCACAAAGAAAGGCAGACTCAGCAAACTGAAACTGTCCAGACTGTCCACAAGGGAAGCTGCCACGAAATAGATTACATTCCAGTCGGTAAGAAAGAAGAAAAGCAGAGTCGCCGCTATAAGGGAAAATCCTACAGGAACCCCCAGAAATATCATTGCAAACCATGAGATAAAAGTTACCACAGTACCCATTATACTTCTACCTCCTCTGTATCAGCTTGAACCTGAATTTTTTCAGCCACTACCTCTTTAGGAGAGAAAATAAGTTTTCCAGATTTATAGTGCCTATATCCTGTCTGGAAATATCTTAGGAGCATGAGAGTACCTATTGACGGAAGTGCTGCATACATCCAGCCAGCGGATATTTTCAGTGCTATCAGCTCAAATCTTATCTTTCTCATAAAAAGTTTATACCCCAGAACTATAAGAGCTATTATGGAGATAAGAATCAGAAGTTGTATCCCAGTAAATACAAGCTTTCTCACCCTAGGAGACAATTTTTCATAAAAAAAGTCTATCATAACATGCTGATCTCCCTTTACTCCTATGCTTACCCCCAACATTCCCACATATACAAAAAGAAGTTTTGCTAACTCTTCACTCCAAATCAGGGGGGAATCAAATATCTGCCTGGACACTATCTGAGCCACGAGTATGGCAAAAACAGCTACAAAAAGTGCTGCCCCTAATCTTTCCTCAAAATGATCAAGAAAATTTTTTCCTTTCATCCTTTACCTCTCCTAAAATTTAATATAGATCTAGAATATATATACCCTTCTCCCTATTTTTTTCCTCTAAACAGCAAAAAGACCAGGGTATTTTTACCCTGGTCTTCTCTGTATCAATCTATGCTATTTTGTTTCTTCCATATAACGGTCGATTCCGTCCTGCCATTCTGGTATCTTCATACCTATCACTGCTTCTATCTTAGAAGAATCTAATTTAGAATATGGTGCACGTTTTGCTGGTAAGGGGAAGTCTGAGGTCTTTCCTCTAGATA
>JBOFCM010000029.1:0-2873 GCA_051646055.1 Fusobacteriaceae bacterium | reverse complement strand
TATCAACAAATACACCTGCCGCAGTAACCATAGCTTTTCCTAAATGTCCAATTCCCTCTCCTGCTAGTTTTATAGCTCCAAATAGTCCATCTCTAACTAGTTTACCTGTTTCAAATATAGTAGAGCCTAAGAATGAAATTGATTGTCCAATAACTGAACCTATACCACTTAATATACTTCCTAATCCTTTTGCAGCTCCCGCTAATAGGTGTACCGCTGTTTTAGCTACAGCACCTATAGTTTGGACAACAGCAACGGCTGTAGAAGTGATGGTAGTTATAGTCTCCTTTGCAAGGAAAGCCAACCCTTTAGCTGTAGCAGCTAGAAGTTTAAACGGTGCAGTTATTATGTTAGTAACAGCTTTAGTTACAAATCTAATAGGGGCTAGAACCATATCAATAGCTCTTCCTAATATAGATCTTCTTCTCTTGTTACCGTTATGCTCTGCTCCCTCGTCATTAAAGACTTCCGAAAGCATGTGTCTAATTCTATTGATATTGTCACCAATACCATCTAATTGCCCATCTACATTAGACGCAATTAGTTTTATATCTTTTTGTATCATAGGTATAGTGTCTATTACGATGCCATGAGCGGCTCTTTGTAATGCGACAGTTGGTACGCCCTTATTGTGATCAAGTTTAAGTCCTTTGATTGCAGACTTTTCACCTTGTTTCTTCTCTTTAGAATCATCTTGTTTTTGCCTGTCACCCTCCTTAGAATCTTGATTTCCATCTGATTCTTTAGGTGTAGCTCGACCTTGAGTATTCTTAGGTCTAGGATTAGAAACTTTTGGTTTAGTCTTTTCTGCTTCTTTCTGAGCTTTTATCTTCTCTGCTATAGAATCTCCCATAGGAAGAAGTATAGTAGAACCAGGCTCTGTCATTTTAGCAACATCAGGTTCTCCTAAATCAATCTCTTCAGTAACTCCATACATTGCTTCTGTTACTTCTTTCTGAGCTTTTATATTCTCAGAGTTAGCTTCAGCCGCTCCGAATAAATAAGAAGATAATTTGTCTATAGCAGTATTTAGAACTCCCATAGTAGAAGATGTAGCAGCTATAATTGAATCCCCAACTTCATCCTTGACTTTCTTATATGCAGAGTTAGTTCCATTTATTGTATCCTTTACTGAGTTCTTAGAGTCTGTTACTTTTAGTCCCATTCCCATTTTAAATCCTTTAAACTGATCTTTCGCATACGCCCAAGATTCATTAAGAGATTTAGTTTTGAAGAACTTATTGAATACTCCGTCTATTCTGTCTCCTACGGATACTTTCTTTTCGTACCCTGCTCTACTGTCTCCCATCTCATCTCCATAGTCCATATCACCATTTCTAGTGTGCTTACTATAAGTTGATTGAGCTACAGCTGTTAGTAGTTTTATTGGAGATGCAATTATTCCTCCGAAGAATTTACCTATACCTCCAACTAGTTTACTTATCCATCCTTTTAAAGGTTTCAATACTTTCTCTTCCATTATTTCTCCGAATGGCTTACCTACATGCTGTTCGAATATATTCCCTATAGCATCTTTAGTCGTGTCCCATGCAGATTTAAACATATCTTTCATTGACTCAGTCATTAGTTTAAATTCTTTCTGTAAAGGAGTTAGAGCAGCTTGGAAAGGTACAGCTATTGAATCTTTGAAGAAGTCTCCAACTCTTATAGCAGTAGTATCGAACCATCCTTTTAGAGGAGTAAGTAGTTTCTCATTCATCCAATCACTCATTCTCTCTAGAACAGGCTTCTTCTTTTCTTTACCGTCATCTTCACTACCAAACATCTTTTCTTTAAACGTATCTGAGGATGCAGCTATTGTAAGACCTAGTCCCATTAATGCTCCTCCAAGTATACCTGCAGGTCCCATTAGAGAACCAAATAATCCTCCACCACCAGGTAAGATACTAGTTGCAGCACTTCCTATCAGTCCGAATAACTTCCCGAATGTTAGTCCTCCTACTATAGCTCCAAGACCAGCTTTAGGTGCAATTGACTTGAATTTCTCTCTGAAAGATTTGTTGAATAAACCTCCGTCTCTCTCACCTGTAGTTTCATCTTTAGAACCAAATAGCATTTCTTTAAATCTATCTGTAGAAGATGCAATCCCGAATCCCATTCCTAAAATAGTTCCACCTATTGCTCCTGCCGGTCCCATTACTGAACCTAACAATCCTAGACCAGGGATGAACGACATTCCTGCTCCTATTAAAGCACCAAGCTTACCTCCTAAGAATCCTCCAGTAGCTCCACCTACTCCTGACTTTATTAGAGTTTGACCAAGATTATTAGATAATGACTTAGATAGAACCCCACCTTGTCTCTTACCATCTGCGTCTACATCTCCTAGCAACCAGTTTTTAAACTTGTCTGAAGTTCCAGCAATAGATACTCCCATTCCTGTTAAAGCTCCACCTATCATTCCGAATGGAGTGAATAGAGAACCTAATATTCCTAATCCAGGAACGAATGCACCGATACCAGTAGATAGTAACGCTCCTATACCTGCACCTATTCCTAATTGAGGAAGCTTCTTCTTAAAGTTGTCAGTGAACTCTTTTGATAACAATCCACCTTGTCTCTTACCGTCTTCTCCCATCTCTCCAAATAAAGTAGTCTGGAACGACTCAGATCTTTTTAATATTGATACAGAACTTCCTAGGAGTGCACCTAACATAGGGTTACCTGTAAATAATCCCAACGCTCCTCCGATACCTGCACCTTTAAGCATATCGAATAGTCCTACTTTTTCTGACAACACTTTTACTTTGTCAGCCATACCTTTTCTTAACTCTTTCATAGAGTTCGGGTTACTAGAGTCAAAAGAATCTGTATCCATTCCGAATAAACCACCCAAAGCAATCTGAAGTGGA